>JBDTNY010000070.1:0-12316 GCA_039933515.1 Actinomycetota bacterium | reverse complement strand
TTCATCAGCGAGAACACGGTGAAGAACCACATCCGCAACATCCTCGAGAAGCTGCATCTTCATTCGCGTATGGAAGCCGTCGTGTACGCGGTCCGCGAGAAGATGATCGAGATCAACTGACCTTGACGGACCCGGTGTTGACCACCCGATAGCCGCAGGGTAAGTTTGGTGGGTGGATTTCGCTTCTAGACATCACCTCGCTCGAGCGCGTGTCGTCTTGGCTGCTCTAGCGATGCTGATTGCCGCCGCGCTCCCGATCTCATCCGCGTCGGCCACCAGTACGTGCTTCGGTCAGAGCGGGCCCGATGGAGACAACTCCGCAAACAGCTACTCCGGGAGCTCAGGCGACGACGTTTGGTCGGGGCTCGGGGGCCCAGATGCAGCCGACGGCAACGCGGGTGGGGATCGGTTGTGCGGCGACGACGGCACCGATGGCACGACGGACGCTCCAGCTGACTTCCTCGGAGGAGGCGGATCCGACAAGCTTGATGGTGGGGCCGATCGTGACGTCTTGAAGGGCGAAGATGGGAACGATGACCTGTATGGACGCAACGGTAACGACGTGCTGTGGGGAGATGCAGGGAACGACTACCTAGACGGCGGGAGCGATAGCGTGGAGGACAATATCCATGCAGGAGCGGGGACGGACGACACCTGCGTTGCCCATTTCGAGGACACGTATTGGAACGGCGAATGCGAGAACATCGTATGACGAGCCGACCGGTTCGAGTCGCGAAGAGATGGAGCGGAATGAGACTGGTGGTCGGCCTGCTCGGCGTCCTCGCAGTCGCTCCCGCCGCGTGCGCAGACGCCTCGCAGGGGGTGGGTGATCCGGGGCAAGCGTCGCCGAGTTCAGGAGCCGTGCGGGACTCGTTCGCGGAGGAGATAGGTCTGATCGCGCATCAGTGGAGCGACTCCTCGAAGCTCCAGCAGACGCCGGAAGGACTCACCATGGACGGGCAGCTCCTTGATGGCTGTGAAACTCCCGCCAAGGGCGATAGCTTCGCATTCAAGATCCTGCCGAATGGGCACCTCTACTGCTATTCCGGCCCGACGAAGCTCGACGTGTGGGTGATCGGACAGAGGTTGAGTGGTCACGTCCCCACCGAGGAAGAGATCGCGGCGGCTTCCGATGATTTCGAACGGTAGGTCCAGCTTGGACCCGACGTACGAGGCCGCGGCCGAGCTGCTCGAGGGACAGATCGCCGAGCTCCGGAAGGCGCTCGACGGCTGCTCGGCCGACGAGCTCAACCGCCGGCCCGCGGGCGAGGACACGAACTCCCTCGCGGTGCTCATCGCGCACGCGCTCGGTGCCACCCGCGCCTGGCTGAGCGTCGCGGCGGGAACCACGATCCCCAACAGGGACCGCGACGCCGAGTTCCGCACGGTCGTGGGGGCCCCCGGCGCGTTCATGGCGTGGTTCGAGGAGGCGGCAGCGGGTTGTCGGTCCGTGCTCGACACCGACGAGCCGTTCGAGCCCGGGCGCGTTGGCACGGCGCCGTGGACATCGCAGCCGGACGCGCCCGTCACCGCCGCTCACGCGCTGCTCCACGCGCTCGAGCACCTCAGCGAGCACGTCGGTCACGCGCAGCTCACACGCCAGCTCCGCGACCGCGGCGTCGACGCCTGACGCGCCGCGCGTCTACGCTCGAACCATGGCCGAACGTACCGTCGCGTCCCTGATCGTCGAGTGCCTCGAGCACGAGGGCGTGGAGTTCGTGTTCGGGCTGCCGGGCGAGGAGAACCTCCACATGATCGACGCGCTCGTCGATTCCTCGATCCGCTTCGTGACCACGCGCGACGAGCGCGGCGCCGCGTTCATGGCCGACACGTACGGGGCGCTCACCGGGAAGCCCGGCGTGTGCCTCGCGACGCTCGGTCCGGGGGCGATCAACCTGATGCTCGGGGTCGCGAACGCCCAGCTGGACTCCCATCCGCTGGTCGCCATCGCCGCGCAGGCAGGCCTGGACCGGATCTACAAGGAGTCGCATCAGTTCGTGGACCTCGTGTCGCTGTTCCGTCCGATCACGAAGTGGGGCGACATGATCACGGTGCGCGCGGCTGCGCCCGAGATGGTGCGCAAGGCGTTCAAGCAGGCCACCACCGAGCGACCGGGGGCGACCTTCCTGATCGTGCCCGAGGACGTTGCCGAGCGGACGGGCCAGGGCGAGCCTCTGAAGGTGAACACCCCCGTGGATCCGGCCCCCGACATCCGCCAGGTGCAGCGCGCGGTGGACGTGCTGTCCGCGGCGGCGAACCCGGTGGTGCTCGCCGGCCCGGGCGTCGCCCGGGACCACGCGACCGACGCGCTGCTCCGCTTCAGCGAACGACTGAACATCCCGGTGGCCACCACCTTCCTGGGCAAGGGCGTCTTCCCCGACGACCACCCCAACGCTCTGGGCACGCTCGGGTTCATGGTGAAGGACTACGCGAACTTCGGGTTCGACCGGGCCGACGTCGTGGTGGCCGTGGGCTACGACCTGGTCGAGTACTCGCCCGCCCGTTGGAACCCGGACCGGGACAAGCTGATCATCCATGTGCACCGCACGGTGGCCGAGGTCGACGCGAACTACAGCCTCGAGGTCGGCGTGCAGGGCGACATCGGCGAGACGCTCGATGCGATCGGCGCGGCCTCGGCCCAGGAGAGCGGGCGCGGAGCGCCGCCGGTGCGCGATCTGGTGCGCCAAGAGCTCGAGCGCGGCGCGGCCGACGACGCGTTCCCGATGGCGCCCGCTCGGATCGTGGCCGAGGTCCGTGCGGCCATGGGGCGAGAGGACATCGTGCTCGCCGACACCGGCGCCGTGAAGATGTGGATGGCGCGCCTGTACCCGACCTACCACCCCGATACGTGCCTGATCTCGAACGGGCTCGCCACGATGGCGTTCTCGTTGCCGGGGGCGATCGCCGCGAAGCTTGCCTTCCCCGAGCGGAAGGTCCTCGCCGCGATGGGCGACGGCGCGTTCGCGATGAGCATGGCCGAGATCGAGACGGCGATCCGCGAGGGCGTGCACATGACGATCCTGGTGTGGGTCGATGGCGGCTATGGGCTCATCGGGTGGAAGCAGGATATCCACTTCGGGCGCCAGGCCGCCGTGTCGTTCGACAACCCGGATTTCGTGATGCTCGCCGAGAGCTTCGGCGCCAAGGGTTATGCGATCGAGGCGGCCGACGAGCTCGCGCCGATCCTGGCCACGGCCCTGGCCGACGACGCGGTCAGCATCATCGCGTGCCCGGTCGACTACCGCGAGAACGCGCGCCTGATCGAACGGCTGGGCGCCCTCACCGAGTCGATCTGATGATCCGGTTCACCAACGACTCGGCGTTGGTCGCCGCGTTGACCCCGGAGGACCTGGGGCCGTTCTTCGAGGGCTGGCCTGTCCCGCCGAGCCTCGATCGCCGGCTCGCGGCGGTGCGGGGCGCCGACCACGCGGCGCTCGCGTTCGACGGCGACCGTGTGGTGGGGCTCGCCACCGCGCTCTCCGACGGCGCCCTGATGTCCTCGCTCTCGCTCCTGGAGGTCGTGTCCTCCCACCGGGGGCGCGGGATCGGCGCCGAGCTCGTGCGGCGGATCCGGGATGACGTCGCGGACATCTACGGACTCGACGTCGTGTGCGACGACGACGTGGCGGGGTTCTACGAACGGGCCGGGTTCCATCGTGTGACGGGGATGGGTGTGCGCCGCCCGGACCTGCTGCCCTGAAGCCCCGTGGTGGACGACTCGCTGGCCGTCCCCGGTTCTGACCTCGCCCGCCGGTAGAATCGAGGCTCACGGACTCTCGGAAAAGGATCCCGCGTGCCCCTCCTCGACAAGCTCGGCAACCTCGGCGAAGGCCGCAAACTCAAGAACCTGGAGTCGATCGCGCAGCTCGTGAACACGTTCGAGCCCGAGATCGAGGACCTCGGCGACGACGAGCTCCGCGGCAAGACGGCCGAGTTCAAGGAGCGGGCCGGCAACGGCGAGTCGCTCGACGATCTGTTGCCCGAAGCGTTCGCGGTGGTGCGCGAGGGCGCCCGCCGCACGATCGGGCAGCGGCACTTCGACGTGCAGCTGATGGGTGGCGCCGCTCTTCACCAGGGCAACATCGCCGAGATGAAGACCGGTGAGGGCAAGACGCTCGTCTCGACCCTTCCCGGGTACCTGAATGCGCTCGGCGGCCAAGGCGTGCACCTGGTCACGGTCAACGACTACCTCGCCAAGCGCGACTCCGAGTGGATGGGAGGCGTCTATCGCTTCCTGGGACTCAAGGTCGGGTTGATCCAGGCCTCGATGTCGCCGGCCGAGCGCCGCCCGGCGTACGCGTCGGACATCACCTACGGCACGAACAACGAGTTCGGGTTCGACTACCTCCGCGACAACATGGCGATGCGGATCGAGGAGTGCGTCCAGCGCGGTCACAACTACGCGATCGTGGACGAGGTCGACTCGATCCTGATCGACGAAGCGCGCACCCCGCTGATCATCAGCGGCATGGTCCAGGACTCCGCGAAGTGGTACGTCACCTTCGCCAAGATCGCGCCCCGTCTGAACCGCGACGACGACTACGAAGTCGATGAGGGCAAGTACCAGGTCGCGATCACCGAGCAGGGCGTCGCCAAGGTCGAGGAGATCCTGGGGATCGACAACCTCTACGAGCACGTGAACACGCCGCTCGTGCACCACCTCCAGAACTCGCTGCGCGCCAAGGAGCTCTACAAGCGCGACGTCGCCTACGTCGTGCAGAACGGCGAGGTGATGATCGTCGACGAGTTCACCGGCCGCGTCCTCGAAGGCCGCCGGTACTCCGAGGGACTCCACCAGGCGATCGAGGCGAAGGAGGGCGTGCGGATCAAGGAGGAGAACCAGACGCTCGCCACGATCACGATCCAGAACTACTTCAAGATGTACGACAAGCTCTCGGGCATGACGGGAACGGCGAAGACGCAGCTGACGGAGTTCGAGGAGACCTACGAGATCAGCGTCGTCGAGATCCCGACGAACCGCGAGAACATCCGCAAGGACGAACAGGACCTGATCTTCAAGAGCGAAGAGGCGAAGTGGAACGCCGTCGCCGGGGACATCATCGAGCGCAACGCGAACGGACAGCCCGTGCTGGTCGGCACGGTCTCGATCGAGAAGTCCGAGATCTTGTCCGGTGTGCTGAACAAGCGCGGCGTCCCGCATAACGTGCTGAACGCGAAGAATCACGAGCGCGAGGCGATCGTGGTGGCGCAGGCAGGTCGCAAGGGCGCCGTGACGGTCGCCACGAACATGGCCGGCCGTGGCGTCGACATCTTGCTCGGCGGGAACCCCGAGTATCTGGCACGCGTGGAGATGGCCGCGCGCGACTGGGACAACGACGCCTATCTGCTGTTCGACATGGACGACGAGCAGCGGGCGGCCTACGAGGCCGAGTACCAGCCCATCCTCGAGAAGTTGAAGGCCCAGACCGACGCGGAGCACGGCGAGGTCGTCGAACTCGGCGGGCTGTACGTCCTCGGGACCGAGCGCCACGAGTCCCGGCGCATCGACAACCAGCTCCGGGGCCGATCGGGCCGTCAGGGCGACCCCGGCGAGTCCCTCTTCTACCTCTCGCTGGAAGACGATCTGATGCGGATGTTCGCGAGCGACCGCGTCGCCTCGATCATGGAGCGGCTGAAGTGGCCCGACGACGAGCCGATCGAGGCGAAGATGGTCAGCCGGGCCGTCGAGAACGCCCAGAAGCAGATCGAGGAGCTGAACTACGAGCGCCGTAAGAACGTCCTGAAGTACGACGACGTGATGAACGCCCAGCGCGAGGCGATCTACGGGCAGCGACGCGAGATCCTCGAGGGCCGCGACCTGAAGGATCAGGCGATCGGCTTCGTAGAGGAGGTCGTCGAGGCCACGGTCGACGCCTACTGTCCGCCCGAGGTCTTCCCCGAGGACTGGGACCTCGACCAGCTGGTCGTGGCGATGACCGAGGTGTACCCCACCACGAAGACCGCTGCCGACTTCGGCGACGTGCACGATCTCGCCGAGCTCCAGGCGGTGTGCATCGAGGAGGCGCTCGCCGCCTACGAGGCGAAAGAGGCGGCCGTCACGCCCGGGGTGATGCGGGAGCTCGAGCGAGTCGTGCTGCTGAACATCACCGACACGAAATGGCGCGAGCACCTCTACGAGATGGACTACCTGCAGGAGGGCATCCACCTGCGGGCCTACGCGCAGAAGGATCCGATCACGGAGTACCGGCGCGAGGCGTACGACATGTTCCAGGAGCTCACCACGTCGATCCGTGCCGACTTCGTGCGCTACATCTACCGCGTGGAGCTGGTCCGGCCCGAAGCGCAGCAGGCCCGGCCGACACGGGTGCAGGACAACCGGGCCGAGGTGGAGAGCCAGGGCCGGGAGGTCGCGAACGCGGATCAGGCCGTCAGCGACAAGACCCCGAGGAACGCTCCCTGCCCCTGCGGCAGTGGGAAGAAGTACAAGAAGTGCCACGGCGCCACGCTGTGACGCGCGCGTAGACTCCACCGTCATGAGCGAGTTCTCCGAACGCATGGCGAAGCAACGCGACCGCGTCCTTGCCGCGAAGGAGTTCCTTTGACGTCGAAGGCAAACGGTCGCAGGCGGCCTCGCTCGAAGCGCAGGCGTCCGATCCATCGCTGTGGGACGACCCCGCGCGCGGCCAGCAGGTCACCTCGAAGCTCGCCCGCCTGAAGCAGGAGGTCAACCGCGTCGACGCGCTGATGGCACGCATCGACGACGCGGCCGCCATGGACGAGTTGCTGGCCGAGGAAACCGACGCGGGGCTCTCCGCCGAGTTGGCCTCATCGGTCTCCTCGCTCGACGCGGATCTCGAGAAGCTCGAGTTGGCGGCGCTGCTTTCCGGGCGCTATGACGCGAACGACGCGATCGGGACCGTGAACGCCGGCGCGGGCGGGACCGAGTCGCAGGACTGGGCCGAGATGCTGCTGCGCATGTACACCCGCTGGGCCGAACGCGAGGGGTTCGATCTCGAGGTGGACGACATCCAGCACGGCGACGAGGCGGGCATCAAATCGGCGACCTTCACGCTGAAGGGCACGAACGTGTACGGGCTGCTCTCGGCCGAGCGCGGGGTGCACCGCCTCGTGCGGATCAGCCCGTTCGACTCGCAGAAGCGCCGGCACACCTCGTTCGCCTCCCTCGACGTGATCCCGATGCTCGAGGAAGCCGACGAGGAGGACATCGAGATCCCGCCCGATGAGCTGCGGATCGACGTCTACCGCTCGAGCGGACCCGGGGGTCAGTCGGTGAACACGACCGACTCGGCCGTGCGTATCACTCACGTCCCGACCGGGCTCGTGGCGGCCTGTCAGAACGAGCGCAGCCAGCTCCAGAACCGGGCGGTCGCGATGCGGATCCTGAAGGCGCGCCTCGCGGAGCGGGAACGCCAGCGCCGCGAGGAGGAGATGGACTCGATCCGCGGCGAGCGCAAGGCCGTGGACTTCGGGTCCCAGATCCGCTCGTACGTGCTCGCGCCGTATCAGATGGTGAAGGACCACCGGACCGACGAAGAGGTCGGCGACCCGCAGCGCGTGCTCGACGGCGACATCGACCGCTTCATCGAGGCGGAGCTTCGGCACCGCGCGGGCGAGGCGAGCGGCGCCTCGTAGTCCCGCGCCGCCGCCGTTCACGCGCGAGCGCCAGGAGGTACCCCACCGCGAGACCGAGCCACACGATCGCGCCCGCCTGGAGCCCGCGGGTGACGTCGGCATCCCGGTAGGTGAGCCGGAGTTGATGGTGGCCCGACTTCACGGGGATCCCCATCAGGAGGCCATCGGCCGGGAGCACCTCCGCGGGTCGGCCGTCCACGGTGGCCGACCACCCCGCGTCGTACGCGGTGCGCACGATCACGATCGACGGATCGGCGGCCTCCACCTCGATCCGGAGATCCTCGGGCGTGACCTCGCGGAAGATGCCGTCGTGCGGGAACCCCAGGCCCTGGCGGCGCATCGCGATCCCGGGGTCGGACTCGAGGGTCGCCGCACTCATGGGATCCACCCCGCCGTCGGCCACCCGGGCGATCGCGTCGGCCTCCGACGGCAGCACGTCCCACGCGTCGAGGACCGACACCCGGGGCGCGGCCCCTCGCAGCTCGATCAGGTCGAACCCGTCGGCCCGCTTCACGACGTCGCCGGGCAGGAGCTGCGGGAGGCCGGTGGGCACGAGCAGATACCGGACGCCGAGCAGGCGCGTGTCGGCCTCATCCGGCAGGTCGATCACCGAGGCGTTGTAGAAGACCGACAGCGGGCTCCGCGCCCGGATGTAGTCCCAATACCGGGGGAGCTGTACCGGGTTGTAGCCCAGCACGTCGCGCACGCCGATGAGCGAGCCGCGCGACATCGTGAGCCCCGGCCAGTCCTGCGGTGCCTGCGCGAACAGGTAGCCCTTCTCGTAGTACGCGGCGGGCGGTGCCCAGGTGAGGTATGGGTCGTCGCCGATCGTCTCGACGAACGGCGGCGGCGCGAGGAACGCGTTCAGGTCGACGTCGGGGTAGGGGAGCGGCTGCGGCACGAGGTTCCCGGCGTCGGCGGCCTCTAGGCCCGTCGTCACCGTCTCGCTGTGCTGGGTCTGCGCGTACAGCGCGCTCGCGCCCAGATCTACGACGAGCACCGCGGCGAGCGCCGCGGGCGCCCAGCGTACGCCCTCGGCCGCCGCGAGCGCCACCACGACGGGCGCGGCCACGAGCATCGCGACGGCGAGCAGCCCGAACCGCGACGGCGTACCGCCCATGGTGAGCGGCAGCACGAGCCAGAGCACGGCTCCGACGCCGACCCAGACTGCGGCGCGCCGCCACGGCACCGGGGCGTCGCGGAGGCCCTGGATCCCGACGGCGCCGAGGACCGGCACGGCCAGGATCGCCACGTAGCGCATCCGTCCCGGGTTGTGGAGATAGACGTCGCCGTACGGCACCTTCAGGAGCAGCGAGCGCACCCAGTCGGCGCCGATCACCGCGTCGAGCATCATGAACCACGTGAGGGCGAGCGCCCCGCCGAACGCGACCACCAGGCTCCGCCGGGCGCTCGCGCGCAGGGCCAGGGGCACGGCCAGGAGCAGGGCGGCCCCCGCGTATGCGCCGGGCGTCACCCCGAGCGCGAACGGCCACCCGGCCCACACGCCGTTGCGGATGATCGGCGCGTCCTCGGCCCCACGCTTCAGCGGCTCGCCGATCGCGTCGTAGCCGCCCTGCAGGCTCGAGGCACCCAGGAACGCGAGCCGAGGGATCAGCACCGCGAGGCTCGCGAGCGGGAGAAACGCCAGGAACAGCCCGCCGCGCCCCACCGCTGCCCGCCCCGCGAGGGTGCCCGCCCGAACGTCGGCGGCGAGTCCCACTCCGAGATACGCCGCGACGAGCAGGGTCGACATGATCAAGCCGTGGCTCATGTGGGCGTTCGCGACCTGGGACCAGGCCAGGCCGGCCAGTCCCATCCACAGCAGGCGACGGGACCAGCGGTCCGTCCGCCGGTAGCCGGCCGCGCCCAGCAGCACGATCGGGGTCCACGCGAGCATGCCGGCGAAGGGCAGGGAGACCGCGATCTCGGATGTCCCCATCATCATCGCGACCGAGAGCCCCGCGGCGGTGGCCGCGAGCGCGCCGAACGTCTCCCGGCGCAGGAACGCGTATATCCCGAGCCCCGCCAGCAGCGGGTTGAAGACGATGAAGGCCCGGATCGCCACGCCCGGGGAGAACCAGGCGAACAGCGCCATCGGCGGCAGGTAGGTCCAGCCCCCTTGTGGGTCGGCTGCGAACCGGTAGCCGAGCATCTCGAACGGGTTCCACACGGGGATGTGCCCCGCCGCGAGGGACCGTCCCAGGAACGAGAACCGGGGCAACCAGAAGGTCAGGATATCCGGGTGGGCGTCGGTGAGGTTCGCCCCGAACACGAAGCCCCGCAACGCGAACAGCGTGCCGGCCACGATCAGGAGAGGCCCGGCGAGGGACGCGGCGGCACGGCGGGAAACGGCCATGGCGGACCAGCGTACCCTCCGAGGTCAGCGCCGAAGCCCTGATAGGCTAATCCGACCCCACTTCCCCAACCCTCAAGGCGATCATGATCAGTCTTCAACGCGTCACGAAGACCTACCGCAACAACGTCACCGCCCTCGAGGACATCAACGTCGAGGTCGAAAAGGGCGAGTTCGTATTCATCGTGGGCCAATCCGGCTCGGGAAAGTCCACGATGATCCGCCTCCTGCTCAAGGAGGAGGAGGCCACCAAGGGCGACGTCTACGTCGCCGGTAAGAACCTCGCGAAGGTCTCTTCCTGGAACGTCCCCAAGCTGCGCCGCAACATCGGGACGGTCTTCCAGGACTACAAGCTGCTCACAGACAAGACCGTGTTCGAGAACGTGGCGTTCGCGCTCGAGGTGATCGGGCGGCCCAAACAGCAGATCGACCAACGCGTGCCCGAGATCCTCGAGTACGTCGGCCTGGGCGACAAGCTGAACAACTTCCCCGACGAGCTCTCGGGCGGCGAGCAGCAGCGCGTCTCGATCGCGCGGGCCTGCGTGAACCGCCCGCTCGTGCTCTTGGCAGACGAGCCCACCGGAAACCTCGACCCCAACACGTCGGTCGACATCATGCGTCTGCTCGACAAGGTGAACCGCATCGGGACCACCGTGGTGATGGCCACCCACGACCAGGCGATCGTCGACGCGATGCGCAAGCGCGTGATCGAGCTCGACAAGGGCCATGTGATCCGTGACCAATCCCGGGGCGTCTACAGCTGATGCGGCGCGTGGAGTACTACTTCCGCGAGACGGCCTCGGGCCTTCGCCGCAACGGCATCGTCGCCTTCGCCGCGATGTCCACGGCGTTCATCGCACTCTTCCTGTTCGGGCTCGCGCTCCTGATCGCGCGGCAGTTCGATCTGGTGATCGATGCATGGACCGGGAACGTGCAGGTGGCCGTATACCTCACGGACCCCGTGAAGCCCGAGAACGTTGCCCGGCTGCAGACCACGCTGACGGACCTCGACGCCGTCTCCCAGGTGGCCTACGAGGACAAGGCCGCGGCATGCGAGCGGTTCCGGAAGCTGTTCGCGAACCAGAAGGTCTTCCTAGAGAACGTCAACTGCGAGGAGGTGATCCCGGCCTCACTCCGGGTGAATCTCGCCGACGCGTCGCAGTTCGGCCAGATCACGGCCGCGATGGGGTGTGCCCCCGATCCCGCACAGAACGACAAGATCGTCTGCACCCAACCCGGGGTCCGCGACGTCGCGGACTACCGCGCGCTGCTCGACCGGCTCGTGGCGATCACCCGAGTGCTGTCGATCGGGATCTTGTCGATCGCGATGATCATGCTCGCATCGGCGATCGCGCTCGTCGCGAACACCCTGCGGATGGGCATGTTCGCGCGCCGGAAAGAGATCGGGATCATGCGCCTGGTGGGGGCCACGAACTGGCGGATCCGCGTGCCGTTCCTGATCGAAGGCCTGGTCGAAGCGCTCCTCGGGGCGATCGCGGCCATCTTCGCGCTGTTCCTGATCAAGGTGGTGTTCATCGATCGCCTGCGTGGCGAGATCTCCTTCTTCCCGCTGATCAAGAACGCCGACGTGCTCGTGGTCGCCCCGTGGATATTGATCGCCGCGGTGGTCGTTGCGGTGATCGCCGGCACCATCGGGATGCGCCGCTTCCTCGACGTCTAGGCTCTCGGCCATGACACGGCGCACCGAGGGCGAGAAGACGGTCGCCTCGAACCGGCGGGCCCGCCACGACTACGCGATCCAGGAGACGCTCGAGGCAGGCATCCGGCTCACCGGCGACGAGGTGAAGTCGCTGCGTGGTGGCCGCGCCTCGCTCACCGACTGCTACGCGCGGGTGCGCGACGGTGAGGCGTGGCTCGAGGGCTTGCACATCCCGCCCTACGAGCAAGGGGACGTGAAGCGTCATCTTCCGACGCGGCCCCGCAAGCTCCTGCTGCACCGTCGCGAGATCGCGAAGCTCGCCTCGCAACAGCAAGAGGAGCGGCTCACGATCGTGCCCCTGCGCGTCTACTTCACGCACGGCATCGCCAAGGTCGAGCTCGGGGTCGGTAAGGGAAAGCGCGAGTACGAGAAGCGCCAGTCGATCGCGAAGCGAGAGAGCCAGCGCGAGATCGAACGCGCGATGGGCCAGCAGCGCCGCTGACTTCAGGCCGTGTCGGTGCCGGCCGTATACTCAAAGGGACAACTGCATATGGGGGTGTACTGGCTTCGACCTGGTCGATATTCGTCTGGGGGAAGCGGGCCGTGATCCCGGATGTCACGTTAAACGCCGGACCAAACACAAGCGCCAACGACAATTACGCGCTCGCTGCCTAACTAGTTAGGTAGCC
>JBDTNY010000069.1:0-25885 GCA_039933515.1 Actinomycetota bacterium | reverse complement strand
CATCGAGGCGTAGCGCGCAGGGTCGTCCAGCTGGGTACGCGCTGATGTGAGCAGGTAGGCGAACAACTCCAGGGCCTCGTCCTCGGTGAGTACACCGTGCAACTCAGGCATGGATCGTCTCCACCGGGACGTAGTCCAGGTCGTAGGCGAACGCCCTCGGCCCCGCCAGCTCGAGGCCACGCTCGGTCCGCCAGATCGGATCGCACGGGAACGCGACGACGCTCACTCGCTGGCCATAGCGGAGCCGTTCCGTGTGCACCGCTTGGCCCGTCTGGGTATCGAGGACCGTGATGATGTCGGGCACCATCGCGAGGACCTCACCCTCTTCCAGCGCGACGAGGTTCTCGTTCTGGATCTCGAGCCGGAGCACCCGGCCCCCGTCCGTGCCGAGGCCGTCGATCGTCACCGAGCCGCGGACGAACCCACCGGTGACCCGGCGCTCGACATCGACGATCTTGCCTTCGATCAGCACCGCGGCCGAGATCTCCTCGGCGAGCGCCCGCACGGGATCGTGCTGGGCGCCGAGGATGACCTCACCGAGACGGACCGCGAGCGTGACGGTGTCGCGCACCGTCGCGGTCTTCGCCTGGCGCACGGTCATCTGGTACTCGGAGGAGTACCCCTGCCCGCCGAACTCCACGGCCATCGCGCGCTCCATACGTTCCATCCAATGCCCGTCGATCCCCTCGAAGACCACGACGTTGCCGCGCTCGTCGGTCATCACGGCAGGGTTCGCCGAGACGCCTGCGACCTCCATCGTGACCTGAGGCACTTCGGGGAACGCGCGTCCCATGCCGTCGGCATCCAACAGCGGTAGTCCGGCGCGCGCGGCCCACGACACTGGCGCGAGGCCGTTCGACCCTCCGATCTCGGCCGACATCAGCGCGGCGACGCGCGCCCCGTGCAGTCGTTCGACGACCGGGATCAGACGAGCGACCTCATCGCCTCGGTCGATCTTCTCGATCCAGATCAGCGGGGCGCCGATCCCTCCGCAGGGCATCACGAGCGCGTCGTCGTCGAGTGCATCGAGGTCGACCACCTTCACGGGGCCGAACTCCTCGATGGCCTGGAGGGCGGCGAGGACGCCGATCGCCGTGTCGCCCCCACCCCCGGCGCCCAGGATCGAGCAGCCGACCGCCATGGCTCGCACGTTCGTCTCGTCGATCTGCAAGCAGGCCCCCTCTCCCTGCCCCGGACGGTACGCGCATCTACTCGACTCAGGAAGGACAAACTGCACGAAGTTTCGGCTAGATTTAGGCATCGTGCCCAACATCGAAGAACTTCTGCGGCGTATCCAGGGCGACCGCCTCCGCCAGCTCGTGACGGCCGGGCTGGAGCGAGAGGTCCTGACGGTCGCGCTCGCCGAGTCGCTGGCAGACGTCGATGAAGCCCCGGCCGGGGCGCTCGTCCTCCTCACGCGGGTGGCCTCCGCCCAGTCGTCCACCTATCGATTCGATGTGGCGATCCGACGGGGGGCCGAGCGTGGGATCGCCGGCCTGGTGCTCACCGATCCGTACGGCGAGGCGCTCTCAAGTTCAGCGCGTGCCGTCGCCGATCGTGCCCGGGTGGGGCTGCTCGCCGCCGATGAGGAGGTCGACCTGGCCGAGCTCGCCTCTTCCCTGGGCGGCCTGCTCCGTGGCGACGCGGCCGCGGCGCTCGAGGCCGCCACGTCGGGATTGCGCGCGCTCGACCGCGCCCGAGGGAAGGGCCTCGGCGTGAGCGGAACCGTCGCCGTCGCCGGGCAGGTGCTCCCGGGCGCCGCGCTGGGCGAGCCCGCAGCCGGTCTACGCGCCGAGCCGGTCGAGGTCGACGGCGTCAGGGAGGCATGGTTCGTCGCACCCGAGGGCGACGCCGTCGATGCCCTGCTGCTCCGCGCCGCCGCGGCCGACGTGGCCGCCGCGATGGGAAGGATCCGTCGCGAGGAGGACGCGCCCGTGCGCAGCCGCTCGGAGCTCCTCACTGAGCTGCTGGCGACGGAGCCGGGTCGCGACGGCGGGCTCCTTCGCCGCGCCCGGGCGCTGGGACTCGCCGTCGATGCCTGGCACACGGTCACGTTCCTCGGGTTCGCCGAGGGCGAGGCACCCGAGTCCGCCGATCCCATCCACGCCGAGGAGCTGCGGCGGGCGCTCGAACGGGTCTCCCTCTCGACCGCGCGTGCGGTGAGCGGCACCTGGCACGTGGCGCGTTCGGAGGGTGCCGTCGTCCTGCTGCGCACGAGCGACACGGAGCCCGGTCCGCAAGAGGCACCCGCGCTTACTGCTGCTGCCGCGGTCTTGGTCGCGCTCGAGGAACGGTTCGCAGGGATCCGGCCGCGCGCCGGAGTTGGGAGGGTGCACCTGGGGCCGGGGGGTCTTCGCGCCTCCGCGGGTGAGGCACGCGCTGCCCTGGCGGCCGCCCACCCGGGGGAGCCGCCGGGCGTCTTCGATGCATCGGGGCTCCACGGGATGCTCGCCGAGTGGTACGCGACCGACTCGGCTCGCCGTTCCGTCTCGAGCCTGCTCGAGCCGCTCGAACAGCTCGGCGGGCGGCGCGCCGACGAGGCGATCCGCACGCTCCAGATCTTCCTGGACGAGCAGGGCTCGGTCACGCGAGCGGCGAGGAGGCTTCACCTTCACCGCAACGCGGTCGCGTATCGCATCGGGCGGATCAAGGAGACCCTGGAGGTCGACCCGAACGACCCCGAGGCACGGCTCGCCTTGCAGCTCGCATGCCGGGCTCGCCTCCTGGTCTGACCCAGCTCAGTCCTCGAGCCCGTAGAGCGAACGTGCGTCCTCGGGGCTCACCATCTCGTCGGCGAGGTCCTCGAGGACGCGTTCCTGCTCGCGTGCTCCCGGGTCGCCGTAGCCTCCGCCGGTCCCCGTGCGCAGCCGCACCAGGTCGCCACGCCGGAGCGGATAGGCGGCCGCCTTGCCGAACCTTGCCGGTGCGGAGCCGTCGGCCGGCACGACCTCGACCGCGTTAGCCGATCCGTCGTGTCCGCCCGCGATCCCCCACGGCATGAACCGATGCCGCCCGAACACCGCGGTGAGTAAGGCGCGCTCGGAGAGGATGCGGTACTCGCGGACCACGCCGGGACCGCCGCGACGCCGACCGGCCCCGGCGCCCGGCACGATGTCGAAGGCCACCCGTTCTACCCGCACCCCGTACCGCTGCTCGCAGATCTCGACGGGGATCGTGTACGTCTCGCCGTCGCCCACGCTCACCAACGCGCTCTCACCGTCTGCGATCGCACTGGCGCCCCACCCCCCGGGCTGCGGCTCCACGAGCAGGGTGTCATCGCCGCTGTCCGGGTGCGTCGTCGCGATCGAGGTCGAGCAGACCGACACGAAGCTCCCGGCGGTCAGCCGCTCGGGCAACAACGGGGCCAGCGCCTTCCACACGAGGTCGCTCGCTGGCTCGGTCGCCTCGAAGTACGCCGCAACCGGGGCGGGACGACGAGCGGTGAAGATCGTGCCCGGCGGGCATACGATCCGGAGCGGTCGGAACCAGCCATCCGAGGGCGGTTCGACCGGGTCGGTGACCGCCTTGAAGATCGTTCGCACGCCTGAGACCAGGCCGGTCCACGTCGTGTTGACCGGGCCGCCGACCTGCGCGTGCGATCCGGTGAAGTCGCAGACCATCTCGTCAGGGGTGATCGTGACCGCCACTTTGATGGGGAACGGCCCGCCACCCACGCCGTCGTCGTCGATCAGATCCTCGGCCGAGTACGTGCCCGGCGGCAGCATGGCGAGCGCCGCTCTGGCGAGCGCCTCGCTTCGATCGTGCACCCGCGCCATTGCCTCGCGCAGCGTGTCGACGCCATAGCGGTCACACAGGTCGAGGATGCGGCGCTCGGCCACTTCCAGACATGCCGCCTGCGCCACGAGATCGCCGAGAACCTGTTCGGGGAGGCGGGAGTTCGCCTGCAGGATCGCGGCGATGTCGCGGTCGAGGACGCCGGCCCGGTAGGCCTTCACGAAGGGTAGCTGCAGCCCCTCTTGGAACACGTCGCGGGAATCTGCCGTCCATGACCCGGGATCCTTGCCGCCCACCTCGGTCCAGTGGCCCTTCGCCGCCGCGAACGCCACGAGCCTTCCGTCGACGAAGATCGGACGGACGAGCGCCACATCGGACAGGTGTGTGCCTCCACCGGCGTAGGGGTCGTTCGTCGCGATCACGTCCCCCGGCACCAGGTCCGTGACGCGTGCACGAGTGTCGCGGACCGCCGCGCCGAGTGGCCCGAGGAAGCCGGCGATGCCGTTGCCCTGGCTGACCAGCTCGCCTTCGGGGTCCGTGATCCCGACGGCGAAGTCGAGCACCTCGTAGATCACCGGGCTCTGCGACGTGCGCTGGAGCGAGATGAACATCTCATCCGAGACGGCGAGGAACGCCTCGCGCAGCACGTCCATCGTGAAACGGTCGGTCATCTCACCTCCTCGATCGAGAGGTTCCCCTCGGTGTCGCGGGCAACGGTCTGTCCGGGCAGGACCAAGGTGGTTGAAGCGGCCTCCTCCACGATCAACGGCCCACGTACTTGCTCGCCCTCGCGGAGGTCGCCTCGATGCACGGCCCGGACGATCTGCACACCGCCGTGATCGTCGAGATCGACCTCTCTGGGTGAGAGCCGATGGTCCGGGATCGGCTCCTCCACGCGCCAGGAGAACGGTTCGGAGGCCACGGCGACCGCCACCCGCGCCGCCACCAGGTCCACCGGCTGATCGAGCGAGAACGCGTAGGCCTCCTCGGAGGCCCGATCGAACGCGGACCGGATGGCGGCGATCGCATCCACGTCGATGGCGCCTGCGCCGATCGGGACCTCGAGCGTGTGTTCCTGGCCGGCGTATCGGAGCTGGGCGAACCGTTGGACCTGGACGGAGTCGTCGGCGCCGAGCTCCGCGGCGGCCTCGGTCTCCAGCTCATCGAGCAATGGCCCCAGCAGCTCGGCTCGCAGGGATCCTACGCGCGTTCGCACGGCGTCGGCACGGAGGCGCCCGTGCAGCATCCCGACCGCGGAGAAATGACCGGGTGCGGGTGGGATCACCGTGCGCTCGATTCCGAGCTCGCGGGCCAGGAGCGTCGCGTGGAGTGGGCCCGCACCCCCGAACGCGACGAAGGTGAAGTCACGCGGATCGTGGCCGCGACGGAGGGTCACCAACCGCAGGGCGTGCGCCATCTGGGCGATCGCGAATCGGAGCACGCCACGCGCGGCCGTGCGAGCGTCGGTCTCCAGTGCGGCGCCGAGGCGGCGCATCGCGTCATGCGCCGCGCCCAGATCCAGGGTCATCGCGCCGCCCAGGAAGAACGCCGGGTCCAGACGGCCGGCGACGAGGTTCGCGTCGGTGATCGTGGGGTCGGTGCCGCCACGCCCGTAGCACGCCGGCCCCGGCTCGGCGCCCGCACTCCGAGGGCCCACGTGCAAGCCCCCCGCCTCGTCGACCCAGGCGATCGACCCACCCCCGGCGCCGATCTCGACGATCTGAACGACCGGGACCTGGATCGGGTACCCGGCAGACGTCGGCGTTCGTTCCAGGTGGTACAGCGTCTCGATCGCCGGGGTGCCGTCGCGGACCGCCGACGCCTTCGCGGTCGTGCCGCCGATGTCGAGGGCGAGCACGTGGCGCGCGCCCATCCGCCTGCCCACCTCGGCGGCTGCCTCGATCCCCGCGACCGGTCCGGATTCGAGCAGCGTTATCGGGTTCGCGGTCGCGCGCGCGAATGAGGCCACTCCGCCGGCGGATCGCATCGCGTAGAGGGGTGCCTCGACGCCAGCGTGGCGAAGCGTCGCCTCGAGCCCGGCGAGGTACCGACCGACCACCGGTTTCACATACGCGGACAGGACCGCCGTGGAGCTGCGCTCGAACTCGCGCCACTCGCCGCTCACCTCATGGGAGCAGACGATGGCTAGATCGTCCAGGAAGGTCCGGAGCACCTCGGCCGCGCGGCGCTCGTGCTCGGGCGCGACCCACGCGTGGAGGAAGCAGATCGCGAGCGCTTCGGCGCCGCTTCCGCGGATCCGGGCGGCGATCGCGGGAAGCGCGGCCTCGTCCAGCGGGGTCAGCTCGCGGCCGTGGTGGTCCAAGCGTTCCGCCACCTCGAACCGCCGGCGACGGGGCACGAACGGACGCGGCTTCCGATACGCCAGGTTGTAGAGATCGGGCCGGTTCGCGCGACCCATCTCCAAGATGTCGCGGAAGCCCTCGGTCGTAAGGAGCGCCGTGGTGGCGCCCTTACGCTCCGTTACCGCGTTGATCACCACCGTGGTCCCGTGGACGAAGGTGGAGATGTCGGCGGGCGCCACGCCTGAACGTTCCAGGGCATGCACAGCGCCGCGATCGGGGGAGGACGGCGTGGTGTCCGCCTTCGAGAGAGTCAGGCGCCCAGCGTCGTCCACCGCCGCGAGGTCCGTGAACGTCCCACCGATGTCGACCGCAACCCGCTGCGTCATCAGCGCGAGCATAGGCGCTCCTCGGACGACACAGAGCCGGCCGAGTCGAGGCTACCCGAGCACCCGGTCCACGAACTCGCCCGCGATCGCGGCGGCCTCCTTCTCGCGGCGCCACAGGTAGTGGTCGGTGCCCTCGAGGATCGCCATCTCGGCCGTGCCGAACTCCGCGGTGAGCGTGCGAAGGTCCTCGGTGGGGCAGTAGGGGTCGCCGTCGCCCGCCAGGAGCAGCACGGGTCGCCTCAGCGCGCGCAGCTCGGCGGGCGCCGGCATCGGGGGCAGGGTCACGTCGTGCGGATCGAGCGGGATCCCGAGCAGCACGAGCGCCGTGACGCGCGGATCGTCGAGCGCCTCACGCAGGGCGACGTTCGCCCCGAACGACCAGCCGCACACGATGGTCGGTCCTTCGGGCGCCGCCGTGCGCACGTGGTCGATCGCGGCACGGGCGTCCTGCGTCTCGTGGTGGCCGCCGCCGTAGGTCCCCTCGGACCCCATCACGCCGCGGAAGTTGAAGACGAGCGTCGCGAGCCCGCGCGCGCCCGCGAGCTCGTTCCGCAACGCCCACAGGATCGGGTGGTCCTTGCTCCCGCCGTGCTTGGGGTGCGGGTGACAGACCACGGCGGACCCGCGCGACACGCCATCGGGCAGACGCAGCTCGCCCTCGAGCCGCACGCCGTCCTCGGTGGTGAACGTGACGGGTTCCACGGCATGCGACGATGGCACCCATGGGCGTCGAACGACAACCGCGCGGGACGGCCTTCGCCCTGCGGGACGCGCTCCCGTGGCCGGTCTTCGCGGGCCTCGCGCGACTGGGCGAGACGCTCGGATACCGGGCTGTGTTCCTGCCCGAGATCGGCGGGCGCGACGCGTTCGCCGCGCTCTCGGGGTTGGCGGGCGAGACCACCGAGCTGCTCCTGGGCACCGGGATCGTGCCGATGACCGCACGCACCCCGCGGATGACCGCGATGGGCGCCGCTACCGTGCACGAGTGCTCGGGCGGCCGAGCGATCCTTGGGCTCGGGACCGGCGCCGCGGGCAGGGGCGCGCTGGCAGAGCTCGAGGCGCAGGTCGCCGAGGTACGCCGGCTGCTGGGTCCCGACGGGGGGCTGTCGCTGAGGCTGCCCGACGCAGCGCCGATCTGGATCTCGGCGCTCGGGCCGCGCTCGGTCGCCCTGGCGGGCAGGATCGCGGACGGGGTGCTGCTCAACTGGTGTACGCCCGATCGCGTCGCGCACGCACGCACCGCGATCCGTGAGGCCGCCGAGGCCGCCGGGCGCGACCCGGACCGGATCACGATCGCGGCGTACGTGCGCGGCTCGCTGGGGGGAGACGCGGGAGACGCGCTCGCAGCCTTGCGCCGAGCCGCCGGGGAGTACGCGTCCTATCCGGGCTACGCCCGGCAGTTCGCGGCCATGGGTCTCGAGCGGGAAGCTACCGCGGCGGCCGCGGCGCACGGGGCGGGCGACGTCGACGCCGTGCCCGAGGCGCTGGTGCGCGCGGTCTGTCTTCCCGACGACCCCGACGCCGCCCGCTCGCGGCTCGACGAGTACCGCGCGGCCGGCGCCGACCTGCCCGTCGTCTATCCCGTCGCCACCGACGACGACCCGGCCGGATCGGTGGCGGCCACGCTTCGGGTGGCGGCGCCGCCCGCGTAGCGTTGGTTGCCACGCGGCCCCCAGCGCGTATATTGGCGTTTGCAAGGTCGACACCGTGGAAAAGGGGTTATCGATGACCTACACGATCGCTGAACCGTGTATCGACGTAAAGGACCGTGCATGCGTCGATGAGTGCCCGGTCGACTGCATCTACGAAGGGCCCCGGATGCTCTACATCCAGCCCGACGAGTGCGTGGACTGCGGCGCCTGCGAGCCCGCCTGTCCGGTCACAGCGATCTTCTACGAGGACGATGTGCCCGCCGAGTGGAAGCAATTCACGCCGATCAACGCTGAGTGGTTCACCGAAGCCGTGAGCGGCGTGGGGTCACCGGGTGGTGCCGCCCAGGTGGGGCCGGCCGCCGTCGACCATCCCGTCGTTGCCGGCTGGGACGCGGTCTGACCATCGCCGCTCGCCGCCTCGCGAGCTAGCCGATCGACGACGCGTCGAGGTAGGGCGGCGGGCTCGAGGGGAAGAAGACCCGGAACGACGCCCCGCCCCCTTCGCGTTCCTCCACCCAGGCGCGGCCGCCGTGCAGCTCGGCGAAGCGGCGCACGAGCGTGAGCCCGACGCCCACCCCGGGTGAATGGCTGGGCGCATCGGGGCCCTGACGGAACGGCTCGAAGATCGCCTCGCGCAGCTCGAGCGCGACGCCGGTGCCGTTGTCCTCGATCGCGATGAGCCCACCGCCGTCGACCGGGTGCACCCGGACCCAGATCGTGGCGCTCGCTGGCGTGTGCCGGGCGGTGTTCGCGAGCAGGTTCTCGATGATCCGCTCGACCTTGCTCGCGTCCAAGGGGAGCACCGTAGGCTCGATATCGGTGCGTACGCGGGCGCTCGAGAGCAGCTCGGATTCGGCGATCGCCCGGCGTGCCAGGTCGCCCAGGTCGGTCGGCTCGAGCTGCGGCGCCACGATGCCGCGTGAGAGCCGGTCGAGGTCGAGCAGGTTCGTCACCAGCCGGTCGAGCCGGCGCGCGTTCCCGGCGATCCGGTGGGCGAGATCCCTCGCGTCGGCGGCCTCGAGCTGCACGTCGCTCCGCTCGAGCGTGATCGCCAACCCGAGGATCGCGGCGAGCGGCGTGCGGAGGTCGTGCGAGACGGCCTGCAGGAAGGTGTTCTTCATCTCGTCGAGGGTGCGCAGCCGCTGGGCCGCCTCGCGCTCGACGGCGAGCGCGCGCTCCAGCTGTGCCTCGGCCTGCTTGCGCTCGGTGATATCCAACAGGAAGCCCTGCCAGTACGGCTCCTTGCCGGGCAGGCGCACGACCCGGGCTTCGTCTTGGACCCAGACGATGCGCCCGTCCTTCGCGATCATCCGGTACTCGAGCGAGAAGTTCTCGTCGGAGAGCTCCCGATTGCTCGCCGCATCGGCCTCCCACACTCTCGCGCGATCGTCGGGGTGCACGATCCGGCGCCAGAGGGCGGGGTCCGCCTGGATCTCCGCCAGCGTGTAGCCGATCATGTCGGTGTTGCCCGGGGCGACATAGGTCGTGTTCGAGATCGACGGGTCATCGGGGTCGATCTCCTGCGTGTAGAAGATCGCCTGGTTCTGCTCGACGATCGTGCGGAACTTCAGCTCCGCCTCGCGCAGGGCATCCTCAGACTCCTTGCGCGAGGTGATGTCGAGCAGGAATCCCTGCCAGTAGCCGGCGCCGTCGGGCTCCGAGAGGAACGTGGCCTCGTCACGCACCCAGCGCCACCGGCCGTCCCGATGCGCGAACCGGTACTCGATCGCGTACGGCTGGAGCGTCTCGTTGGCACGGGCGTCGGTCTCTCGCACGATAGCGAGATCGTCGGGGTGCACATGGTCGAACCAGAATTCCGCCGTCGCGCGCCATTCGTCGGCTGTCCACCCGAAGACCTCCTCGACCTGAGGGCTGATGTAGAACCGCTCCGGGTCGGCGTCGAGCGTCTCGGTGAAGACCACGGCGGGGATGTGTTCGACCAATGCGCGGTAGCGTTCCTGGGCGTCGCGCAGCCCCAGCTCGGCGCGCTTCTGCTCGGTGATGTCGACGAGCACGCCCTGCCAGAACAGCGGCTCGCCGTCGTCGGCGTTCACGCGCACGGCCTCGTCGTGGATCCATCGGTACTCGCCGTCCTTCGCGAGGAGCCGGTATTCCTCGATGAACGGCTGCGCGGTCTCGTCGGCGACCCGGTTCGCCTCGACGACGCGATCGCGATCGTCGGGGTGCAGGTGCTGGACCCAGAAGCGGGGGACAGCCTTCCACTCCTCGGGCGTGTGGCCGAGCACGCGCTCGACCTGGGGGCTGAGGTATAGCTCCTCGACGTTGGAGACGATCGCCTCGGCGTACACGATCGCGGGGATATGTTCGACCAGGGCCCGGTAGCGTTCCTCCGTCGCTCGCAGTCGTTCCTCGACGGTCTTCTGATCGGTGATGTCGACCATCACGCCCTGCCACATCAGGGGCAGCCCGTGATCGTCAGTGATCAGTACGGCCTCGTCGTGGAACCACACCTCACGGCCGTCAGCCGCGATCATCCGGTATTCGTCGCTATAGGGCGCGCCCTCATCAGACGCCACGGACCCCCGATCCAGCATCCGCTGTCGGTCGTCTGGATGGATCATGTCCACCCAGGCCCCCGGCACGGTCCACGCGTCCTGCGGGTAGCCGAGGATCCGTTCGATCTGGGCGCTCGCGAACACCACGGATGCGGCTCGTTCGCTCGTTCCCGAGGGGAGCTCCTGGTAGACGATCGCCGGCGTGCGCTCGACGATCATCCGGAATCGCTCCTCGGCCTGGCGCAGCTGCTCCTCGGCCTCCTTGCGCTCGGTGATGTCGACCATCACACCCTGCCAGTAGAGCGAACGCCCGTCGTCGTCGCGGATCAGCTGGGCATCGTCGTGGAACCACACGATCCGGCCGTCTGCCGTGAGCATCCGGTAGTCCTGGCGGTACGGCTCCCCGGTGTCGTTCTTCGCGCTGCCTTCGGCCTGCACCTGCTCCCGGTCGTCGGGATGGATCCGGCTGAATGTGAACCCGGGCTGGCTCCATTGCGCGGGCCCGAAGCCCAGGATCGCCTCGATCTGCGGACTGACGTAGGAGACCACGGCCGACAGGTCGTACGAGCCCGCCTCCGCGATCGGCTCCTGGTACGTGACGGCGGGCGTTCGCTCGACGATCAGTCGGAACCGCTCCTCGGCCCGGCGCAGCTGGTCCCCGGCCTGCTTGCGTTCGGTGATATCGAGGATGAACCCCTGCCAGTACTGGGGTTCGCCGCCGGCGTCGCGGATCAGCACGGCCTCCTCGTGGACCCAGACGACGCGGCCGTCGGCGGCGATCATCCGATGTTCGTACGAGAAGGGCTCCCCGGTGGCCTCGCTCGCTGCCTCGATCGATCCGATCAGCTCCCGGTCCTCCGGGTGCGCGATCGTGCGATGGAAGGAGACATCGCTGTACCACCGCTCGACGGGGTAGCCCAGGATCCGCTCGATCAACGGGCTCATGTACGTCGTGGCCCCGGTCGTGCTCGTGCCGGGCTCGACCGATCGGAGGTAGGTGACGGCGGGAAGTCGCTCCACGAGATCGCGATACCGCTGCTCGGTCTCGCGCTGGCGATCCTCGGCGATCTTGCGGCGGGTGATGTCGCGCGCGAAGCCCAGGAAGTATTCGAGCGAACCGTCGGCGGCGAAGATCGGGATCGACGAATCGTGGAGCCACACCGTTCGGCCGTCGGCCGTGATCATCCGATACTCCTGATCGAACACCGACGTGTCGTTCGAGTTGAAGGCATTGGCCGCCCGCAGCCGGGCGAGGTCGTCGGGATGCATCGTGTTGAACCAAAACTGGCTGTCGGAGGTGAACCGCTCGGGCGGGTAGCCCAAGATGTCGAGCACCTGCGGACTCACGAAGCCCTGGACGGCCGCGCCGCCCTCGACCGGGCGCTCGTCGGTGTAGGTGATGCCGGGGAGCTTCTCGACGAGCTGGCGGTAGCGCCGTTCGCTCCGGCGACCCGCGTCTTCTCGCTGGTGGCGCTGGATGGAGGCCCCCAGGAGCGTGGCGGCGACCCGGAGCGCGTCGACCTCGGCGCCGCTCCACTCCCTGACCCGCTCGCAGTCGTCGAACCCGATCGATCCCCACCATTCGCCGAGCACCATGACGGGGAACTCCACGAGCGAGACGACCCCTTGACGCTCGAGCTCAGGGCGTTCTTCGGGGAGGAAACTCTCGACGGCGCCCATCACCGCTTCCCCGGCGCGGTGCAGGGCCGCGAAGCGTGCGAAGCCGTCCTCCCAGTCATATGCGGAAAGGAATTCGTTACCGGCATTCGAAGGGATCCCCGGTGCGCACCATTCGAACGAGAGCGAGCCGAGCGTGGCACCGCTCGGGTCGAGGTGGTTCTCGATCACGTACACCCGCGAGACGTCGGCCGCCATACCGAGACGGGCAAGGACGTCCTCGGCCGCGTAGCGCCAATCGGGGGCGAGGAGCAGCCGCTCGGCCGCATCGGCGACCGCCTGCAGGATCGCGTCGCGACGGAGCGAGGCCGAGGGGGCCCCGGGGGTCGTGTCCACCATCGGGCGGGCGATCCTCCTTTCCGTACTCCGGCCGGTCCGTACTCGGGCGTCGGCGAGCCACACCCATTCGGGTCGTTCTCAGCGATTATCGGCGCGGGTGGCGAAGGATGTAGCCCGACGGACGGGGGAGTACCCGAAGCCCCGGAGGTCTACGACGGATCGGGGAGAAGCCCGGGCCCGGGCACGGCGGTCGCGAGAGCCTCGGGCGCCGGCCAGCGCGCGCGGGACTTCTCGGCCAGCTTGAACATCAGCTCGACCGCTTTCGGGTCTTCGCTGGCCGGGCGAGATTCGATGATGCCGGCCTCGAGCGCACGCGCCCAGATGTCGGCTCCACGCTCGGTGCGCACGATCGTAAGCGTCCACCCGTCGGACTGTCCCAGCCCACCGAAGCTGATGTCGGCGTGCTCCGCGGAGAAGTCGGGGCAGCGGAGGCACCCGGGCCGGGTGAACCGGTGGGAGTCCTTCAGCGAGTACACGATCTCGTCGCCTGCGTCGGTGTAGAAGAGCAGCCGGCCCTTGATGTTCACTCGCACGAGATGGTCGAGATCGATCCCGAGCTCTTTCTGCGCGATCTCGTTCATCAGGCCGTCGTAGGTGAACGTCTTCGAGCACAGCAGCCCGAGGGTCCAAGTGATCTTCTTGCGCCACTTGTTGACGCGCCGGGCCTCCATCGAGCCGGTGACGCTCGCCTGGCAGCTCATCCCCACGAGCGCGACCTTGGACAGGCCCATCTCCGCGGCCTGGAGCAGCGCGAGCGGATTCGCCGAGTACGTGTACCGGGAGCCGGCGGTGTCGAGCACGCCCTGTTCGTCGGTCACGACCGTGGGCTCGGCGCCCCACGGCTGGTCCTCCGAGAGCTTGGAGGTGCAGGCGCCGTCGATCTCGCCGGTGCGAAGTCCCCAGCGCAGGAGCGCCGAGACCACGCCGCCGTCCTGTCCGTGCATCAGCGACTCCGGATCGCTCGCGCGGGCGAGCACGATCTCCCGGTGATGACCGATCACGTCTTCGGGCTTGCGCGTCATCCCGAACAGCGAGGTGTCGATCTCGCCCTCCCAGTCGCGGAAGCGCGGGCAGGCGCGCGTGCAGATGTCGCATCCCTTGTCTCCGTGCGAGCAAGCGTCGGGCCCCTCGTCCTGCAGTTGGACCGGAAGATCGTTCTCGTACCCGAGCACGTGGAAGGGGCAGGCAACGATGCACGCGGTGCAGCCGGTACATAAGCCGGTGGTGACGACCTCGTGATGCAGGTCGCGCCACTGCGTCTTGTCGGCCGAGGACGCCATCGCCGCAATCATAGTCGACCCACGCGCGCCGAACCCACCCGAAGGCTCGGCCGTATTACGGTGGTGGTTGCGACGTCGAGGAGGGATCGGATGCGTGGACGACGATGGGTGATCGCGGTCGTGGCCGGGGTAGCGCTGCTGGGTGCGGCCTGCGGCGGGGAGAACGATAGTTCGACGGCGCCGACCGGCGGCGGTGTGGTACCCACCACGGCGGCGATCGGGATCGCCGACCTCGCGTTCGAGCCGAGCACGCTGACGGTCGCCTCGGGCTCGACGACCATCACGGTCACGAACAGCGACACGGTCACGCACACGTTCACCCTGGACGACGGCAGCGTCGACGAGTCGATCGACCCCGGTCAGTCCGTCGAGGTCACGGTCGACCTCACGGCGTCCACCGGGTTCCACTGCAAGATCCATCCGTCGATGACCGGCACGTTGCAGGTGGCGTAGCCGAGCCCGTCCGGGCCGGAACTGCGCGTCAGACGCTGAAGGAGTCGCCGCAGGCGCACTCGTGCGTGACGCGCGGGTTCTTCATCTTCAGTCCGCCGCCGATCAGGGCGTCGTCGAAGTCGAGCGTGGAGCCTTCGACGATCGGGGCGCTGCGAGGGTCGACGAGCACGTGCACGCCGCCGGCGCCCTCGACCACGTGGTCATCCGGCGCGGCCGCGTCCTCGAACGAGAGCTGGTAGCTGAAGCCCGAACAGCCCCCGGCCGTCACGCGGACCCGCAGGAACACGTCGGTGCGGCCTTCGCGTTCGGCGAGCGAGCGCGCCTTGCGAGCGGCGGTGTCGCTGACGGCGATCACGGCGGTGGTCGGAGCGTCCATGACCTTCATCGTACTCTCGTCGGACGCGAACACCCGGCGTGCGCGCGGGATACCTCAGACCCCACAGAACTCCACGGCGATCCGCGCGTACGCGCGTGCGGCCGCGATCAGCTGGTCGACGGGCACCGACTCGTCTGCGGTGTGGGCGACCGAGAGCGATCCGGGACCTAGGATCACGCACGGGATCTTCGCCTGGTTGATGTAGAACCTCGCGTCGGTGATGCCGGTGAACCCGACGTCGGCCGGGCGGGCACCCGTCTCCCGTTCGACGGCGTCGCGCGCGATCGCGGCGATCTGCGAGTCCAGGGGTGCCTCTGCCGCGTCGGTCCACTCTCGGAGCTCGACCTCGATCTCGACCTCGGGGTGTGCCGAGCGCAGCGAGTCGGCGAGCGCGAGGAACGGGGCCCGCACCTGGGCTCGGTCGGTCTCGCCCGGGATCACCCGGCGGTCGATGTCGACGGTGCAGCGGTCCGGGACCACATTGGGAGCGCTCCCGCCTTCGATCAGGGCCGCGTTCACCGTGGGCCGCCCGACGAGCGGATGCGTTCGATCCGGCAGGACCTCGGGAAGCCGCAGGAGGAACCGCGCCATCGACGTGATCGCGTTCACGCCCAGGTGCGGCTGGGAGCCGTGCGCGGCCCTGCCGAACGCCGTCGCGGTGAACCACGCGCCACCACGCTCGGCCAGGCCGAGCTGGAGATCGCTCGGCTCACCGACGATCGCCGCGTCCTGGTCGAGCAGCCCGAGCTCCCAGAGCACCTTCGTGCCGTGGATCCCGGCGAGCTCCTCGTCGGCGGCGAGGTGGAGCTCGAACGTGCCGGCGAGATCGATCTTCGCGCGGCGGATCGCGGCCACCGCCGCGAGCGCGGCGCCGATCGGGCCCTTCATGTCGGCGGCGCCGCGGCCCACGAGGCGGCCTTCCACGATCGCGCCGTCCCATGGGCTGCCCGTTCGCCACGTGTCGAGCGAGCCCGCAGGTACCACGTCGAGGTGCCCGTTCCAGGCCAGGCGCGGCCGGGCGCCCGAGCCGATCGCCGCGAGCACGCTGGGCCGCCCGGCCTCGGATCGGATCGTCCGCGGCGATGCGTCGAGCTCTCCGAGGATCCCGGTGGCCACGGCGGCAGCCTCGTCCTCGGTCCCTCCGGGATTCTCCGAGGGCGCCGCGATCAAGGCGCGGACGAACCGGACGACCTCATCGGGATCCACCGCCTCCGCCACCGCGTCGGCGGCCCTCGAGACCTCGTCCTCTACCATGGCGCGCGATGCTACACGCCGAGGTTCGCGCGCGACTCCGCGAGGTTCTGGAGGCCGATCCGGCGCCGGAGCTCGCCGACGGCGACCGGATGGCCGCGGTCCTCGCGCCGCTCGTGCTCACCCCCGAGCCGTCCCTGATCTTCACCGAACGGGCGGCGGGCCTCTCGCGGCATGCGGGCGAGGTGTCGTTCCCCGGAGGGCTGCAGGACCCGGGGGAGACGCTCGCCGAGACCGCCCTGCGCGAAGCCCAAGAGGAGATCGGCGTCGATGTGGGGCTCCCCGACCTGCTGGGGGCGCTCCCCGCGGTCCACACGACCGTGAGTGGGATCCTCGTCGTGCCGTTCGTGGGCGTGCTCGAGACGCCGCCGGTCCTCACGATCAGCGACGCGGAGATCGCCGCGGTGGTGACCGTTCCGGTCGCTCGGCTCGCGGCGTTCGAACGCCCGATGCAGCTCGAGCGACCGGGTGGGGGCTCGTGGCACGGGTGGACGTACGAGCTCGAAGGCCACACGATCTGGGGCGCGACTGGATGGATGCTGCACGGGTTGCTCGAGGTGCTGCGGAAGGAGACGACATGGACACGATGACGCCTGAGGATCGCGAGCTCCGTTCTCTGCTCGGTCAGGCGCGAACGATCGCGGTGGTGGGCCTGTCCTCCAAGCCCGGGCGGCCTTCGCTCGACGTCGCGCGGTACCTGCAGTCCCACGGATACCGGATCGTCCCGGTGAACCCGCGTGAGACCGAGGTTCTGGGCGAGCCCGCGTATGCGAGCCTGCTCGAGATCCCGGACGACATCCAGGTCGATGTGGTGGATGTCTTCCGCCGGTCGGACGAGACGCCGGACGTCGCGCGCGACGCGGTCGCGATCGGCGCAAAAGTGTTGTGGCTGCAAGAGGGGATCGTGAACGACGAGGCCTACCGGATCGCGGACGACGCGGGCCTGGAAGTGATCATGGGAGTGTGCATCCGGCACACCCGTGAACGACTGGAGGGAACGACCACATGACGAGTTGGGAGTACTTCGTGGCCCCGTTGCTCGAGCACAACCCGGGCGACATCTTGAACACGTTCGGCGAGGACGGGTGGGAGCTCGTGAGCGTGGTGAACCAGCAGACCCCCATGGGCGCGAGCGCGACGGTCGCCTACCTCAAGCGCCCGAAGGGATAGGGACCGCCCGACGGCCTGGGGGGATGGCCGCCAGGTAGATGACGTCCACGGGAATGGGGGCCGGGGTCGTCCGCTTTCCTCGTCAGCCGTCGTCGCCCGCGCCTCGGCGTAGCCGCCGTCCCGCCGCGAGCCGAAGGCCGAGCCCCGCCATGAGCACCGCCGCCGCGGCCACGGCGATCCAGGATCCGGCGTGGCCGTCATCCGGCGGCGCCGGCGGGCCGAGCGGGTCGAGGGTCCAGATCGCGTCGCTCGTGGCGACGAAGAGCCGGCCGCCGGGCCCGGCCGCCACGTCGGTGATGCCCGCGTCGAACGACGCGACGGCCTGCATCCGGCCGCTCGCCCGGTCGGCAGCCGGCAGCCGGTAGAGCGTCGCGTCCTTATAGGCGCCCGCGTACACCGTGCCGTCTATGACCGCGCAGCCGGTCAGCGCCACGGTGTCGGGGAAGACGGCGATCGGGTCGACGAACGCATCGTCACCGGCCTGCCCCGTGACCTCGGGCCAGCCGTAGTTCCCCCCTCGCTCGATCAGGTTGAGCTCGTCGTCGCGATCGGGACCGTTCTCGGTCTCCCACAGATCGCCGTTCACAGGGTCCACGCAGAGACCGAACGAGTTTCGGTGGCCGAAGGACCAGACGGGGTTGTCGGCGCCGAACGGCCTGCCGGACGGGATACCGCCGTCGGGCGACAGCCGGACGATCGTTCCGCCCAGGTCAGACGGATCCTGGGCCCGCGTCGGGTCGTGCGCCTCACCGAGCGAGGCGTAGAGCAGTCCGTCGGTGCCGAAGACGAGGTCGCCGCCGTTGTGATACCCGCTCGCGCTCTCGAGGCCGGTGAGGAGCACGTGGGCCGCTCGCCCGGGACGGTCCTCGCGGAAGCGCGCGAGGAGGTTCCGCCCCGACGCCGCATCGGAGTAGTAGACGTAGATCCAGGGATGAGTGGCGAAGGCCGGGTCCACCGCGAGCCCCAGCAATCCTCGCTCCGCGCTCCCCGCGACGTCGAACGTGGCAACCGGCTGGGCGTCGAGCTTCCCGTCGACGACCACCCGCACCCGTCCGGTCTCCTTCTCGACGAAGAAGAGGCGCCCGTCGGGCGCGAACGCGACGTTGGTCGGGAAGGCGAGACCACGCAGGAACGGCGTCGGTGTCCGCGGGTCGACGCCACCTACGAGTACTGCCGCAAGCGCGATCAACGCCGCGACGGCCACGGCGGCGGCGATGGGGGTGCGGGTCATGTCCCGGACGGTACGACGTACGAGGAGGCATCGCGCTCGCGATCGCCTAGCCGAGCGCGCGGCCGAGGTCCTCGATGAGATCGTCGGGGTGCTCCAGGCCCACGCTCAGGCGCACGAGCTCGGCGGGGACCTCGAGGGGGGAGCCCGCGACGCTCGCGTGGGTCATCGGCCCCGGCACCTCGATCAGGGACTCCACCCCGCCGAGCGATTCCGCCAGGAAGAAGATCTCGGTGCGGCGGGCCACCTCGAGCGCCTCGGCGGCCGAGCCGAGCGTGAACGACACCATCCCGCCGAACCCGGACATCTGGCGCGCCGCCAGATCGTGGCCCGCATGGGCCTCCAGGCCCGGGTAGTAGACCCGCCGCACCTTCGGATGCTCCGAGAGGAACGACGCGACGCGGGCCGCGTGCTCCCCGTGCGCGGCCATCCGGACCGCGAGGGTCTTCAGGCCCCGGAGCGCGAGGTAGCAGTCCATCGGGCCAGGGACCGCGCCGACGGCGTTCGTCAGGAACGCGAGCCGTTCGATCAGGTCGTCGTGGCTCGTGACGACCGCACCGCCGATCAGATCGGAGTGGCCCCCGATGTACTTCGTGACGCTGTGCACGACGACGTCGGCGCCCAGCTCGAGCGGGTGTTGCAGGGCCGGCGTCGCGAAGGTGTTGTCGACGACCACCCGCGCGCCTGACGCGTGCGCGATGGCGCTCACCGCGGCGATGTCGATGATCTTCAACAGCGGGTTCGACGGCGTCTCGATCCACACGAACCGGGTCCGAGGCCCGATCGCATCCGCGACGGCGTCGTGGTCGGTGAGGTCGGCGGTCGTCGAGGTGAGGCCCCACGGCTCGAAGACCTTCGTGAGGAGCCGGAACGTGCCGCCGTAGACGTCGTCGGCCAGCACCACATGGTCGCCCGGCCGCAGGGTGAGCAGCAGCGTGGACTCCGCGCCCATCCCGCTCCCGAACGAGAAGGCGCGTGCGCCACCCTCGAGCGAGGCGAGCGCCTGCTGCAGCGCCTCGCGGGTGGGGTTCCCGCCACGCGCGTAGTCCCAGACCTTGGGCGCTCCCACGACCGGTTGCGCGTACGTCGAGGTCTGGTAGATCGGAACGTTCACCGCGCCGTACGGCGCATCGGGCGCCTGGCCCGCGTGGATCGCTCTGGTCTCGAACCGTTCCTCGCTCATGTCACCTCATCTCGGGCGGCGGTTGCCAGCCGCGCCGGGTCAGTTCGTCGAGCGCCTCCGAGCCCTCGCGAGCGCTCGTCCACAGCCGGGCCTTGCGCTTGGCGTCGTGTCCCTTCGCGAAGCTTCCCCGGACGAGCTCGTCGCATCCGGGGTCGCCGCACTCGCAGTAGCTGAAGAGCGGGGTCGCGGCGGCCGGGGTGGCCGTGGCGCGACGGTACGGACCGGCCGGCAGCGACGTGGCGGGGAGCACGATCACGCCCTCTTGCGGGTCGCCGGGCGCGAAGCGTTTGCCGTCGAGGACGAGGAGCCCGGTCAGCGCGGCGAGCGCCGCGTCGACACGATCGAGCGAAGTGAGCTCGTCGACGCGCACCCCTTGCGCCCGGAGCACGCCCTCACGCCACGGCTTCTTCGAGACACCTTTCGGTGCGAGCGCCCCGGCGAGCACAGCGGCGGTCGCGTGCGGGAAGACCTCCATCGCGGTCCGGCGCGGCGAACCGCCGCCGTACGTTCGGTAGCCCGCGATCTCGGCCTGGCGGAAGACCTCGAAGCCGACCTCCATCCAGGCGAAGAATCGGTTCCCTTTCCCGTGCGCGGCGGAAGGGGTGTTGAACGACTGGATGTTCAACGAGGCGAGCTCGCGTTCGGTGCGCCGCGAGCGCCCCGAAGCGGCCCACCGCGGGGGCGAGTCGATCGCCACGACGTCGGGTCGCATCTCGCCGATCAGCGCGGCGACCTCGGACGGGCGCACGCCGGAACGCACCTGCAGCGGTACTCGGCGCTCGTCGAGCAGTACGAGGTCGAGCCCCTTATCCACCCCGACGTCGATCCCGAGCGATCGCACTACGGCGAGACCTGACGTCGGTGGGCGAGGAAGTCGAGCAGGTCGCTCCGGGTGAGCACGCCGAGCACCTGGCCGGTCTTCGTCACGAGGACCGCGGGGCCGTGCTCGAGCTCGGCGAACGCGGACTCGACCGGATCGTCCCACTCGACCATCGCGATCGGGGGGGCCATGACCTCGGCGACGTCGGCCTGGAGCGCGTCGGGGTCGCGGAAGATCCGCTCGAGCAGCTCGCGGTCGCGGATCGAGCCCACGAATTGCGTGACGTCGGAAGCATCCTCTTCCCGGACGACGGGCGCCTGCGAGATGCCGTTGGCCTGCAGGAGGTCGACCGCCTGACGGACCTTCGCACGCGCGCCGACGGTGATCAGCGGCGGGAGGGCGTCGCCCTTGGCCGCGAGCACTTCCTCGACGCGCACCACCTCGGGACGATCGAGCATGCCGTACTGGAGCATCCACGAGTCGGAGTAGACCTTCGAGAGGTACTGACGCCCGGTGTCGGGGAGTAGCACCACGATCGTCGTGCCCTGGTCGAGCTCGCGGGCGACCTGGAGCGCGGCGAAGACGGCGCTTCCGCACGATCCGCCCACGAGGATCCCCTCCTGCCGCGTGACGGCGCGCGCGGTCAGGAACGAGTCACGGTCGCTCACCCGCACGTACCTGTCCACGACCGAGGGGTCGAACGTCTCCGGCCAGAAGTCCTCGCCGATCCCCTCCACGAGGTAAGGACGGGGCTCGTCACCGGAGTACAGCGATCCCTCGGGGTCGGCGCCCACGACGAGCACGTCGGGGTTCCGCTCCTTCAGGTATCGGCCCACCCCGCTGATCGTGCCGCCGGTACCGACCCCGGCGACGAACACGTCGATCGTGCCGTCGGTCTGGGTCCAGATCTCCGGGCCGGTGGTCTCGTAATGCGTCTTGGGGTTCTCCGGATTGAAATACTGGTTGGGCTGGAAGGCGCCCGGGATCTCCGCGGCCAGGCGGTCCGCGACCCGGTAATAGCTTTCGGGGGACTCCGGCGCGACGGCGGTGGGGGTGATCACGACCTCGGCGCCGTAGGCGCGCAGCAGCGAGATCTTCTCCTGGCTCATCTTGTCGGGCATCACGAAGATGCATCGGTAGCCCTTGATCGCCGCGGCGATCGCGAGGCCGTGTCCCGTGTTGCCCGAGGTCGGTTCGACGATCGTGCCACCGGGCTTGAGGAGGCCGGCTCGCTCGGCTGCCTCGATCATCCGGATCCCGATGCGGTCCTTGACCGAACCCCCGGGATTCATCATCTCGCACTTGGCCAGCACGGTCGGCTTCACCCCGCGCGTGACCGCGTTGAGCTTCACCAGCGGGGTGTTCCCCATCGTGTCCAGGAAGGTCTCGTAGACCTGCATCGCCGTCCCTTCGCCCACGGTCGCTCCTATCGTGCCACGCCCCGCGCCGGCAGGCATCCGCCTTTCCTTCCCGGTCCGGCTACACCTCTGGGGGTAAAGTGCCGATTCCAGGACGGATACGCGAGGAGGCGTCCCCGAGGGGAGACCGATGCGGCAGGTGACGGTGTGACCGAAGACGACACGGGCACGGAAACGGGCGGCGGCGAGAGCCTGCTCGTCGTCGACGACGACCCGTTCATCGCGCGGCTCCTCGAGATCGAGCTCCGCGCCGCGGGCTACGACGTCCGCATCGCGAGCGATGGGGCGCAGGCGCTGTCGGTTGCCCAGGAGCGGGTGCCCGATCTCGTGCTCGCCGACGTCATGATGCCGAACATGGACGGGTTCGAGCTGACCCGCCGGCTCCGCCAGGACCCTCGCACCTCCGCGGTCTCGATCATCATGCTCACGGCTCGCGGGCTCTCGGCCGACAAACTGGAGGGCTTCGCGATCGGGGCCGACGACTACATCGTCAAGCCGTTCGACACGCCGGAGCTGCTCGCGCGGATCCGGGGCGTGCTCCGCCGATCGCGTGACATGCGTGCCCAGTCCCCGCTGACGGGCCTGCCCGGCAACATCCGGATCGAGGAAGATATCGACGGTCGGGTCGAGCTGGGTGTGCCGTTCGCGATCCTGTACGCGGACCTGGACTATTTCAAGTCCTACAACGACCACTACGGGTTCATGCGCGGCGATCAGGTGATCCAGCACACGGCGAGGCTCGTCGAGGACGTGGCGCGCGAGGTCGCAGGCAACGATGCCTTCATCGGGCACGTGGGCGGCGACGACTTCGTGGTGGTGGTCGCGCCCGCGATGGCGGAGCCGGTCGCGCAGGCGATCGTCGAGCGCTTCGACGAGGGTGCGGCCGACTTCTACGACGACGAAGATCGCGCGCGCGGCTACGTCGAGGTCACGAACCGCCGCGGCGAGCTCCAGCGGTTCCCCGTGATCACGGTCTCGATCGGCATCGCCTCGACCGAGCGGCGCGGTTTCCAGCACTACGCCGAGGCGGTCGCGGTCGCCACCGAGATGAAGCAGTTCACGAAGGGCGCATCGGGCTCGTCGTGGGCGATGGATCGTCGCGCGCTCGCCTGACGGTAGCGCCGCCCCGGAGGCTCCCTAGACCAAGAACCCCGGCTTGGCGAGGAAATATCCCTGTCCGAATCGCACGCCAAGCTCGAGCAGCGTGTCGAGCTCGGCCTGGGTCTCGATCCCCTCGGCGACGATCGTGATGTCCATCTCGTCGGCGAACGAGATCAGGGCCTTCGCGAGCGCTCGGCGCCCCCGGTCGGTATCGATGTCGCGCGTGAGGCTGATATCGACCTTCACGATGTCCGGCGAGATCTGCAGGGTGTGTCGCAGGCTGGCGAAGCCGGCGCCCGCGTCGTCGATCGCCACCCGCACGCCTCTCGCCCGGAGGGTGTCGAGCGCGCGGGACAGATCCACGTAGTCCTCGATCGCCTCGTGCTCGGTGATCTCGACGACGATCCGATCGGCCACCGGGGCCAGGGCCGTCGCGAGCTCGGGCGACAGGGCCGCGCGGTGCGAGCAGTTCACCGAGAGGTAGCCGTCGCCGAGCCGGGGGAGCGCGGCGAGCGCCTGGCGGACCGTCGCGAGCTCGAGCTGGACGCCCAGCTCGTGCCGTACGGCCTCGGCGAACCACTCGTCGGGCGGACGCAACGGCAGGGAGCGGAAGCGCGCGAGCGCCTCGTTGCCCACCGTCTCGCGGGTGCGCAGATCCACGATCGGCTGGAACGCCATCGAGACGCCTTCGCCGGCCACGAAGCGCTCGATCTCGTCGCGACGCTGCTCCTGCGCCTCCTCCTCGATCTGGTCACGCCGCAGCTGGGACGCCAGCTCCTGCACGATCCCGCCGATCACCTCGCTCGACAGGTGCGTGCCGCCGCGCATGACCTTCTCGATCGACGTCACGATCTCGTCGGCGGCCGTCCCCTTCACCAGGTATCCGACGGCGCCCGCACGGAGCATCTCGAGCACGGTGGGCCGATCCTCGAAGGCGCTCAGGGCGATCACCCGGGTCTCGGGAGACACGCGGAGGATCTCGCGCGCCGCGCGCGGCCCGCCGCCCGCCGGCATCTTCACGTCGACGAGGGCGACGTCGGGCTGCGCGATGACCGCGAGCTCGATCGCCTCGTCGGCATCGCCCGCCGTGCCCACGAGGCGGATCGCGTCCTCGTGGGCGAGCAGGTCGGCCAGGGCGACGCGGAGCGCGGGTTCGTCGTCGGCGATCAGCACGCGGATCTGGTCCACCACGTGCTCATCACCGACGGTCAGGGAAGTACCGACGGAGGACACGTGGAGGACCGTACCTGGGACCGGGTAGTCGCTCAAGCACCTCGGGTAGCATCGGCGCCAGGGCGCGGGGGGAACGGACCCGCGCCGGGAGGAGCGTCCGATGACCGCACGTGAGATCCGAGCCCCGCGCGGGACCGAGCTGAGCTGCCGATCGTGGCCCCAGGAGGCCGCGATGCGGATGCTCATGAACAACCTCGATCCCGAGGTTGCCGAGCGTCCCGAGGACCTCGTCGTCTACGGGGGCACCGGCCGGGCGGCCCGCTCCTGGGAGGCGTTCGACTCGATCGTGCGCACCCTGCGCACGCTGGGCGACGACGAGACCCTCCTGGTGCAATCGGGCAAGCCCGTCGCGGTGTTCCGCACGCACGACCAGGCGCCCCGTGTGCTGATCTCGAACTCGATGTTGGTGCCGAAGTGGGCCGACTGGGACACGTTCCGGGCGCTGGAGGCGCAGGGGCTCACGATGTACGGGCAGATGACCGCCGGCTCGTGGATCTACATCGGGACCCAGGGCATCTTGCAGGGTACGTACGAGACGCTCGCCGAATGCGGTACGCAGCACTTCGGCGGGTCGCTGAAGGGCACGATCACGCTCACGGGCGGCCTCGGCGGGATGGGCGGGGCGCAGCCCCTCGCGGTCACGATGAACGACGGGGTGGCGCTCTGCGTCGAGGTCGATCCCACCCGGATCGAGCGGCGCATCAAGACGCGCTACCTCGATCGCGAGACCGACGACCTCGACACCGCGCTCGCGTGGGCCGAGGAGGCGAAAGCGAGGGGCGAGGCCGTCTCCATCGGATTGCTCGGCAACTGCGCCGAGGTGCTCCCCGAGCTCGTGCGCCGGGACTGGCGGCCCGACATCGTCACCGACCAGACGAGCGCGCACGATCCCCTCGGGGGCTACGTCCCGGGCGGGCTCACGCTGGACGAGGCCGCGGTGCTTCGGCGAGAGGACGCCGACGAGTACGTCCGGCGCGCCAACGCGAGCATGGCGGCCCACGTCGATGCGATGGTCTCGTTCCAGGAGGCCGGCGTGATCACGTTCGACTACGGGAACAACCTGCGTGCGGGAGCGGAGCTGGGCGGCCTCGACCACGATCGGGCCTACGCCTACCCGGGGTTCGTGCCGGCCTTCGTGCGCCCGCTCTTCTGCGAGGGCAAGGGACCCTTCCGGTGGGCGGCGCTCTCGGGGGATCCGGCCGACATCGCCGTGACCGACCGCGCGGTGGGCGAGCTCTTCCCCGAGAACGAGCGGCTCCAGCGTTGGCTCCGCATGGCCGAGGAACGTGTGGCGTTCCAGGGGCTGCCGGCGCGGATCTGCTGGCTCGGCTACGGGGAGCGCGAGCTGGCCGGCGAGCGGTTCAATCAGCTGGTCGCGCGCGGCGAGGTGGCGGCGCCGATCGTGATCGGGCGTGACCACCTCGATGCCGGAAGCGTTGCGAGCCCGTACCGCGAGACCGAGGCGATGCGCGACGGTTCCGACGCGATCGCGGACTGGCCGATCCTGAACGCGCTGATCAACACGGCGGCCGGCGCGCACTGGGTCAGCGTGCACCACGGCGGCGGCGTGGGGATCGGCTACTCGATCCACGCCGGCATGGTGGTGGTCGCCGACGGGACCGAGAACGCGGCAGGTCGCCTGCAGCGGGTGCTCACGACCGACCCCGGGATGGGTGTCGTTCGTCACGCCGACGCCGGGTACGGGCGCGCCGAGGAGGTCGCGCGCGAGCGGGGCGTGCGGGTCCCGATGCAGGAGGGCGCGTG
>JBDTNY010000068.1:0-15353 GCA_039933515.1 Actinomycetota bacterium | reverse complement strand
CCTGAAGCTGATCAGCGTCAAGGGCAGCGAGAAGATCGCCCGGTTCGCGTTCGAGTACGCCCGCAGCGAGGGCCGCACCTCGGTTGCGTGCGCGACGAAGGCGAACATCATGAAGCTCAGCGAGGGCACGCTCAAGCGCGTGTTCGAGCGCGTGGCTCCCGACTACCCCGAGATCGAGTCGTGGCATGTGATCGTCGACAACTGCGCGCACCAGCTCGTGAAGCGCCCCGAGCAGTTCGAGGTGATCTGCACCACGAACATGAACGGCGACATCTTGTCCGACCTGTCGTCGGCGCTCGTGGGCGGCCTCGGGTACGCGCCGAGCGCGAACATCGGGAACGAGGTTGCGATCTTCGAAGCCGTCCACGGATCCGCGCCCAAGTACGCCGGCAAGAACGTGATCAACCCCACCGCGGTGATCTTGTCGGCGGTGCTGATGTTGCGCTACCTGGGCAGGTTCGCCGAGGCAGCCGCGATCGAGCACGCGATCTTCGTGACCCTCGAGTCGGGCATCCTCACCGGGGACGTGCTCGGCTACGACCGCGGGACCCCCACGACCGACTACACCGACGCGATCATCGGGAACCTCGGCAAGCGCACCGAAGGCTGGGCGATCCGCGAGGTCAAGCCACTCGAGCTGCCGGTCCTGTCTTCCGCTCCGGACTACGTCCGTCCCACCTCCCGCCACGTGGTGGGTCTCGACGTGTTCGTGGAGTCGCCGCTCACGGCCGACGAGCTCGGCGCCTCGCTGACCGAACTCGCGTCCGGCACCCGCCTGGAGCTGAAGATGATCTCGAGCCGCGGGACGAAGGTCTACCCGCCGATCGGTGCGATGACGGAGACCGGCGACCATTTCCGCTGCCGGTTCATCATCCGTGAGAACCCGGGCGACCTCTGGGACGAGGACGTGCACCAACTGCTCGCACGCATCTCGCGCCGCCATACCTGGATGCACATCGAGAAGCTGCAGGAGTTCGACGGCGAGCTCGGCTTTACGCGGGACCAAGGCGAGAACTGATCGTGCTCCGCCTGCGGCCGATGACGGCCGAGGAGTACCGCGAGTATCACCGCCACTCGGTGGCGTCCTACGCCGACGACATGGTCCGCAACGTGAAGCTGACGCCCGAGGCCGCGCAGGAACGGGCCGCGACGGCGCTGCGGGATCTCCTGCCGGAGGGCCTTTCGACGCGCAACCACTGGCTGAAGGTGGCCGAACTCGACGGGGAACGAGTCGGCACGCTCTGGTACGCACGGCTCACGACGTCAGCGGGCAACGAGATCGCATACCTGTTCGACATCGAGGTAGTGGAGGCGGCGCGCGGCCGGGGCCACGGGCGCCGGCTGATGGAGCTCCTGGAGCAAGAGATCGCGGCGCTCGGCCTCGTGCGGATCGAGCTGAACGTGTTCGGCCACAACGACGTGGCGCGCGCTCTCTACGAGGACCTGGGCTACGTGGAGATGAGCCGGCAGCTCTTCAAGGAGCTCGGGACCGGGTAGGGGCCTGTGTCACGCCCGGTCGACCCAGGCGGCGGAGCCGGCCGCGCGCACGGCGAAGAGCTGGACCAACCCGGCCTGGTCGATCGCGGGGCGGCCGTCGTAGGAGCCGATCCCCTTCCGCGTGAAGAGTCCCGTGGCCGGGTCGCGCGACCCGTGCCACGCGCGTTCGAGGTAGGCGTCGATCTGCCCGAGGAGCCCCTCGACGGGGACGAGATCGTGGACGGCCAGGAGCCCCCGGAACGCGATCGCGTTGAAGATCGGCGGCTGATGCCACAGACGTTGACCCCGGGCGAGCCATCCCACGGCCGCGTTCGCGGTGTCACGGGCCGCCTTGAGCGACGCCCGGTCGCCGGTCGCGCGATGGTGCCACGCGAGAGCGGCCGCGGGCACGCCCTGGTTGTAGCTCCAGATCGTCCGCTCGACGCGCCCTCCGTCGACCCGGTCGGCGTAGAGCCCGTCGGGGCGGCGGAGGGTCGCGCCGAGCCAGCCGAGCGTGCGCTCGGCGAAGTCCAGCGCGCCCAGGTCGCCGGTCTGCCCATGGATCCGCAACGCGAGCAGGGACGCCGGCGCGGCTGCGCACGTGTTCCGCGAGCGGCGACCCTCCGCCCACCTCACGCCGCCGTCCGGGTCCTCGCCGCGCATCACGAACCGAAGGGCTCGGAGCGCGCGGTCCAGTTGCCGTGCGTCGCCGGTGGCGTCGTGATACCGGGCGAACGCGAGTCCGAGCCACGCGTTGTCGTCGTAGAAGCGGCGGCGCGCGCGAGGCGTGGGGGCCCACCCGCCGACGCGGCGCGCGTACGGGCGCAGAGAACGGATCAGTCCCCGCAGGTCGTCGCCGACCTCGTGACCGGCGCGGGCGAGGTCGACCCCTGCGGCGATCGCCTGGCTCAGCGGCCAGGCTGAGGCAGGACCACTCCGACCGGGTGCCTCGCGCAGCCGGACGAGGTCACCGTCGCGATGTGCGCAGCTCGCGAGGAGCGCGCGCCACGCCTCGAGGGCTCGCTCGTCGTTCGCGCCGGACTCGGGCGTCATCGCGCCATCCTAGGCGGGACGGGGGCCGGTCTCTGCCGCAGGCCAGCAGGTCTGCTCCGACTGGGCATCGTCGACCCCAGTACGCCGGACGCCGAGCGCCAACGCGCGACCAGTCCGATTCAGGGTTCGCACCCCTCCTTTCCCCAGCACAGCTGATCACTTGTCATCCTGGTTCTTGGCCTGTGGCGGACGCCTGAAGGACTCGTAACTGCCGGTTAAGCAGTATCCCCCTCTGGCGTCCAGGCCTCTATTCTTGATGGCCACCGAGCCTGAGATGCCCTAGGCCGTGACGAGTGGCTCGAGAGCACCTTTGCCCCGTCTCAGGTCACTGGACCCAGAGACGGCTCAGGAGGACTCCCAACTGAGGGTTGACCTCGATGTTCTGCGTGCGGGCCGAAAACGCGTACGCGGAGACAGGGTTGGCCAGCGGCGCCCATATGGCGTCCTCGAGGAGCCCGTTCTCGATCTCGATCCAAGCGCGGTTCGCGGCCGCCGGATCGGTCGCCTGGAGCCGCTGGGCCTTCTCCATCGCCGAGTCGAGGCTCTCGTCGCATAGACCCGAGGCGTTGGCCGCCACTCCACACCGGAACTGAGAGGGGATGAAGTCCCCTGCGCGTGGATAGTCACTGATCCACCCGAACAGGTACGCCTGCGGCTCACCTGCGTAGATCGCGCCGGCATACGTGGAGAAGTCGTGCACGATCTTCAAGCGCGCGCGCAGGCCAAGATCGTTCAGGACCCTGACGACGTACCGCATGGCCCCGGCGGGGTTGACGATGAAGCTCGAAGGGGCAAGTGCATCCGACGCCCAGACAGTGACCTTCGCCCCCGTGGCGCCAGTGTCCGCGATCAGGGCTTGCGCTCGGTGGAGATCCGGGGCCGACCATACACCGGCATCCGGCTGGAGGGTGTACGGGCAGAAGGGCTCGTAGCCCTGGAAGCTCGGCGGGAGGATCTGGCACGTCAGGTGAAGACGCGTAGGGCCGCCGAGCAGGTCGACCATGTGACCACGGTCGATCGCGTAGTTCAGCGCCTGCCGCACACGCTTGTCGTTGAACGGCGGCTTGCGAACGTCCATGCCGAGGAAGATCGTGGACGAGATCGGCGCGAGCACAACCTGAGCCGGGTGGGCCGCCTGCAGCGACGCCAGGTCATTCGCCTGCGAGGCGTCCGCCATCCAATCGAGCTCGCCGGCACTCAGACGATCGAAGGCGTTCGCGGGCCCCTCCTCAAATCGCCAGGAGATCGCGGCGACGAACCCGTCGGGCTGAGCCGCGCCCGCCCACTCGTGGAACTGAGGGTTCCGCACGAGCTCGATGCCGTCAACGCCGGCGTTCGCGATCATGTACGGCCCCGTCGCCGGCACGGGAACCAGGCCTTGGTCCTTGACCGGGGTGGCGACAGGGACCGGGAAGGCCGGCGGGAGGGCGAGCTTGAAGGGCAGATCGGGGTCCGGGCGCACGAGGTGGAACGTCACGGCCCCGGCGTCGGTGACGATGGATCGGGACAGGTCGCAGGTGGACGGGTCCTTCGGGCAGGCCTGCACACCGGCGATCGCGCTGAATAGCGATGCCAGGCCTGGATTCAGCGAGGCGGACCGCTCCAGCGCGTGCCTGAAGTCCTCGGGGCGCACTGGGTCACCCGTCGAGTAGCGCATCCCTTCGCGGAGCGGGAACCGGTAGGTCAATCCGTCGGGAGACACCGAGGGGAGCGCCGATGCGAGATCCGGCACGAGCGTGTTGCCGTCTGGGCCAGCGATCTTCTTGTACGCCAGGAGCCCGTCGTTCGTGATCGAGAGGATCTGCCAAGGGATGCCGCTGTAGACGACGGCGGGGTCCAACGAGGTCGGCGCCTTGGTCGGGGAGGAAACGCTGAGGGTTCCGCCGCGGTGCTCGGTTGCCGATGCCCCGGTGGCCAACCACAACCCATCGCCTTCGGCCGCCAGAGACGATGCGGCACCTCCAACCGCTACGGTCCGCTCGACGCTGTTCCTCGCCGGGTCGATCGCGGTGAGCGAGTCGCCGAACTCGTTCGCGACCCACAGGGAGCCCGCCGCGAACCCGAGCGCGTTCGGGCCTTCACTCGTTGGGATCGTCGCCTCCACCTGTCCGGAGGAGGGCTGGAGGCGGGAGACGGTACCGTCGAGGTGGTTCGCGACCCAGATCGAATCGAACGCGGAGAGCACCGCCGTCGGCCCGTTGCCCACGGCCTGATACGCGAGCGTCACGCTCAGGTCAGCGGGGTCGACGCGCGCGATTCCTGCCGGAGCCACCGACACCCACACGCCTTGCGGCGTGAAGGCCACGCCGGCGGGCTGGCCGGCGAGCCGCCTGGACCGGGACTTGTCTGTTGCCGGATCCACCCTGAGAAGCTCGGCGCCGACCGAGTCGGCGACCCACAGCGCGCCGTCGCCGAACGCGATCCCCGATGGCTGGGAACCGACGTCGGAGAGTGTCTGGCTGACCTCGTTCGTGCCGGGGTCGATCCGGCTCACTGTGCCGTCGCCTGCGTTCGTCACCCACACGGACCCGTCGCCAATCGCCACGCCCGCCGGGGAGGTGCCAACCCTGATCCCGGGGTCGATGACCGAGCCACCCGCCAGGTCCACACGTGCCACGACGCCGCGATCGGGCTCGGCGACCCAGAGGCTCCCGAACCCGATCGCGCTCGCGCCGGGACGCTGGCCCAGCGCCGTGGCGAAATCAAGGCTTGCACCATCCGCGTTGATATGACCGATCGAGTTCGCTCCGAGGTGGATGACATCATCGCCCGAACGGAGCAGCGGGATCGAGGCCGCGACGAGGGCCAGGACGAGTGCGATCCCCGCCCCGACGGCCCAGGGTCGCGACGTGAGCCATCGCCGAGACAGCGGCGGAGAGGGCTGCACTTGCGCGAGCCGCCTTTCCGCCTCGTCCGGCTCGGTCGGCTTGGACCTGGGTTCGCCGTCGACCTCGGATACGGCGAGCACGTGCCACTCCCCCTCGACGCCCTTCAGCGAGTGCGCTCCACGGTCCTGGAACCCGAAACCCGCACCCGCGACCAGCGGGCTCGTCGTAGCCGTGACCAGGACGTCCCCCGGGCCCCCGAGCGACATCACGCGAGCACCGACGACAACGGCGATGCCGCCGAGCTTCTCACCCACCTGCTCACATTCGCCGAAGTGCACGCCCGCCCGTATCTCGATGCCTAGCTCTCGCACCGACTCGGAGGCGGCGCACGCACATCGGATCGCGGCCGCCGGCTCGCCGAAGCTCGCGAAGAAGCCGTCGCCGGCCGTATCGAGCTCTCTGCCTCCGAACCGCTTCAATTCCCGCCGGACGATCCCGTGATGGCGAGCGATCAACTCCTTCCACCGCGCATCCCCGACGCTACTGGCCATGGCGGATGAGTTCACGATGTCGGTGAAGAGAACTGCAGCCAGCACACGGGAGTCAGAACGCCGGGGCATCGAGAGCAGTCTCCACCAATCACACTCGCAATGGCCATACTTAGGTCGAAGTCCACCGAGGGGCGTGGTCCGCGAGCGCCCTCAGGCCGTCTTGGCCCCCTGAAGGAAAGCGGCCTTCCACGCCCGCACCCGGCGCCCGCCAGCAATAGGGCGGCGATCGCCACCATCTGGGCGCCCATGATCACCTTGTTCACGTCAACGGCTGGACGCCATTGCACGTCCTCACCCTTGATCACGAACGCCCCGACCGACCCGCGCGTGACCCCGAACCCGGTGCCCATATCCGAGCCCTCGCCTTCGGGCCCCTCGCCACCGCCGCCACCCGCACCGCCCTGTACTCGCGCAGCTGGAGCCCCCGCGGCATGATCCGCCGCGACGTGGGTACTACATCGACATCGACCCGCTCGAGAGCCTGGCGGCGCCCAAGCGGTTGGATACACTGCTGTCTGCAGCTTGGCAGGAGGCGGGAACCGAAGGGTTACCGAATGGTGACCGGCCTCGCGTCACCACCCAAGATGCAGAGACATACGCCGAGGTCAACGACACTCGGTCCCATCGTCTAGGGGCCTAGGACACCACCCTCTCAAGGTGGAGACACGGGTTCGAATCCCGTTGGGACTACCACTCCGACCGAGCAGGAACAGCCCGTCCTGGGAGCCGTTCCGCGCTCCGGTGGCGGCCGCGCCGGACGACGTTCATCGCCGTCACTATCCTCTCGCCCATGGCGGAGATCGCGCGACTCTGCGAACGAGATTGGCCCATCTATCGCGACGTGCGACTGGCCTCCCTCGCGGACTCGCCGTCGGCGTTCGGATCACGGGTGGCTGAAGAGCGTGACCGCACCGATGCCGACTGGCGCGCCCGGCTCGCGGCGCGGACCCAGTTCGTCGCACGCGAGCGAGGTCGATCCGTCGGCACCGTGGGGTCGCTCATCGAGGAAGACGGCACCGTCGAGCTCGTGTCGATGTGGGTAGCTCCCGATGCGCGTGGCACCGGCGTCGCGGATCTCCTGATCGACGCAGTCGTCACCGATGCCCAAGGCCGGGGATGCCGGAGGATCGCGTTGTGGGTGGCGGTGGGCAATGAGCCGGCCGAGCGGCTCTATGCGCGACACAGCTTCGAACGGACCGGGCGCACGCAACCGATCGACGACGATGATCCGGCTCGTGGGGTGGAGTTCGAGATGACGCGGGTCGATCGACCATGATGCCCGGCACGGCCGCGACCTCGCTCCGGCGAGCTCTTGGCCCGCGGCACGCTCACTGATCGGATGTGGCCGCCGCCTGCACGAGGTTCCCCTTCAGCTCGAAGAGCACCCGGGCTCGCTCGAGCGCTTCGGCGGCGCCCGTGGCGTCCCCGGCGCCGGCGAGCACGCGGCCGAGATCCAAGAGTACGTCGCCGTGCATGTTCACATCGTCCGTCGTCTCGGCGAGCGCGAGCGCCTCCCGGCATCGGGCCTCGGCCGCTCCGGCATCGCCGCGAGCCGCCGCCACCCGTCCGCGGGCAGCGAGCACCAGGATGTGGGTCGTGACATCGTCGTCGGACGCCGACTCAGCCGCCTCGTTCATGAAGCGTTCAGCTTCGTCGATACGCCCGAGTTCGAGGAGTACGTGGGCGAGGAGCGCCGCGACGGTCGACTGGTATCCCTGCTCTTCGAGCTTCGCGATCCCCTCGTACCCCTCGCGGAGCGCCAACTCGGCGCCCTCGAGGTCGCCGGCCAGGCGCTCGACGAATCCACGGGTCTCCGAGGCGAAGGCGGCGGGCAGCCAGAGCCCGAGGTCCACCAAGATCGATGCAGCCTTCGCGGCGAGGTCCCGGGCCTCAGCGAACCGGCCCTGCATCGCCCGGGCCGCCGCGAGCGAACGGAGGGCACGCGCATCGACGGCCCGATTGCCTTTCCCGCGGGCCAACACCGTCTCGCAGCGCTCGACGAGGCGATCGACCGGCACCGGACCGTAGACGCCAGCGCCCGTATATTGGCCCAGCAGCTCGGCCTCCTCCCAGGCGCTTCCGGCCGCGCGTGCGTGCTCGATCGCACGCTCGAGCGCCTCGCCGGCGTCGGCGTAGCGGGCTCGGGTCCAGTGCAGGTCGGCCCGCAGCCGCCAGGCCCGGGCGAGCCCGAGATCGTCGCCGAGCTCCTCGAACACGGGGATCACGGCCGCGAGGTCGATCGGCGCACGCTCTTCCAGCCCCTTGGGGTCGGTCGATTCCATGAGCAGCAGCCGCACGATCGTGGCGTGGCCCAGCAACCCCCGGTCGCCCACGATCTCAGCGCTGCGGGTCGCCTCGTCGAGCACCTCGCCCGCGCGCGCGAAGTCGCCCGTCTGCATCAGCGCCTCGCTGAGGTCCGGCAGGAGCGTGGCCCGAGCGCGCACGTCGTCGTGATAGAGCGCGACCGCCCGGTCCAGTAGCGTCACGGCCGCGACCATGTCTCCGCGCGCGAGCGCCCGGCGTCCCGCCGATGCCAGCCGTTCCGCCGCGCGCGCGGCGATCTTCCCGGGGCCAGCCCCGGTCTCCCCGAGCTCGGTCCGATACCGATAGGCCTGCTCCAGGTGGTAGCCCACCACCTCCTCGTACTCGAGCGTCCGATCCCCCGCGTGCCCTTCGATCCACCCGGCGAGCCGCTCGTGCAGCTCGGCCCGGCGTTCCTTCGGGAGCGCCTGATACGAGGCATCCTGGATCAGGATGTGATGGAAGCGGAACGCGTCCTCCCCCGCGAGCGATGAGCGTTCGGGCATGATCAGGCCCTTGCGAACGAGCGTCTGCAGCCGGCTCCCCACCAGCGGCCTGAGCTCCTCGGGTGCCAGGTCGGCCACGGCGCCCCACCAGAACTCCTTGCCGATCACCGCCGCGGTGCCGAGCACCGCGCGCTCGTGGGGGTCCAGCCGATCGAGCCGCGCGGACAACAGCGCTTGGATCGTTGCGGGCACCGCCACGCTCGAGAGATCCCCGGCGACCCGCCAGCCCTCGTCGTCGCGCGCGAGGAGACCGTCGTCCTCGAGCATGCGAAGCATCTCCTCGACGAACAGCGGGTTGCCCTCTGCCGCCGCCACGATGCGCGCCGAGTCCGCAGGGTCGAGCGGTGAGGCCCCAAGCAGGTCGTCGATCAGGCGCTCGCATTCTTCCGCCGTCAACAACGAGAGCGTGAGCGTGCCGGCGGTCGGCTCAACCGTCGCCCAGCCCGGCCGCAGGTCCAGCAGCTCGGGCCGCCCGAGGCACAGGAGCAGGATCCGCGCGTCCCGGCACCATCCGGCCAGGTACTCGACGAGGTCGAGCAGGGTGGGCTCGGCCCAGTGGATGTCGTCGAACACCACCACGAGAGGTCGGTCGCGCTGGAGCGTCTCGAGGAAGCGCCGGATCGACCAGAAGGTCTCCTGCATCGTCGCCGAGGTATCGCCGAAGCCCGAGACGGCCGCCACCCCGTCTGCGATCGCCTCCGCATCGTCCGCGCCGGCCAGCGCGTCCAGGATCTTGCGCCTCGCGAGCTCGCGTGGGTCGTCGCCTCCGATCCCGCAGGCGTCCTTGACGAGCTCGGCCACCGGCCAGAACGTGATGCCGTCACCGTAGGGAAGACATCGGCCACCGATCACGCGGGCGCGATCCCCGAGCGAGGCCGAGAACTCCTCGGAAAGTCGGGACTTGCCGACGCCGGCCACCCCGAGCATGGTCAGCAGCACGCACGTCGTCCCGTCGACGCTCCGGTCGAACGCCGCGCCGAGCGCCTCGAGCTCGTCGAGCCGGCCCACGAATCCGGGGCGCAGGCGATCGGTCGCCCCCGGCACTCCCTCGACGGAAAGCAACCGGTACCCCGTCACCGGATCCGCCTTACCCTTCAGGGAGAGCGCGCGTCCCTCGTCGACCGTGACGGCCCCTCTGACCAGGGCGTACGTGCGGGCGCCGAGCAAGATCTCTCCCGGACCTGCCGCCTGCTCCAGGCGGGCCGCGACGTTCACGGTGTCACCCACGACCAGCGGACCACCACGGTGGTCCCCCACCACGACCTGGCCGGTGTTCACGCCGATCCTCGTGCGGAGCGAAACGCCCAGCGCGGGCTCAAGCTCTGCGTTCAGCGCACCGAGGGCCTCGCGCATCTCCGAGGCGGCGCGCACCGCGCGCAGCGCGTCGTCCTCGTGGAGCTCGGGGACGCCGAAGACCGCCATGACGGCGTCGCCGATGTACTTCTCGACCGAACCCCCGTGGTGCTCGAGCACCGTGCGCATGCGCTCGTAGAACCCCGTCATCACCTTCCGCACGGACTCCGGGTCCAGACGTTCGCCGAGCGGGGTCGATCCCACCACGTCGCAGAAGACGATCGTGAGGGTCTTGCGCGTTTCCCCGGTGGCGGGGGTGACCAGGGGCGGGAGGGGCTCGGCGCACGCCATGCAGAACCGGGCGCGGATCGGGTTCATCTCGCCACACGAAGGGCAGGCCGGCATCGACGTCCAAGTCTAGGCGAGCGATCCGCGCCTTGCGCCGCTGCGCATCGCGGCCGTAGGCTCGGGGCCTGTCGGCGGATGAGGCTGGCACAACAACAAAGGGGGTTCCATGGAATTCACCGCAGACTTCACGCTCGTCGGTCTCGACAGCGAAGAGGGACGGATGGATCTGACCGACGCGCCGCCGGCCACCGTGACCCCGATCGACCAGGACCTGCACCTGGAGGCTGGCGAACCGTTCGAGCCTGGCGACCACGTCGGCGAGGTCCACGGCACGGCGATCCTCACGCATCGAGAGCGGCTCGTGTGCCATCTCACGTTCTCGTTCGATGCCGACCCCGACGATTCCATCGTCGTGCACGGCACCCTGCCCCGCGAGCACGGCGGCGTCGGTCCCGGGCGGCTCGCCGTCACCGGCGGGACGGGCAAGTTCCACAAGGCCGCCGGCACCGTGACGGTCGAGACACGCAACCCGAAGCGATACCGATTCACCCTGTGACGCGGGAAACCGGGGATGTGCTCCCCGCCCTTCCAGCCGATCTCGAGATGCGCATCGTCACCGCGCACCTCGACATGATCCCCCTCACCGCCGACGACGCCGACGACCTCTTCGAGGTTCTGGATGACCCCGAGCTCGGCCGCTTCACGGGCGAGTCCCCGCCTCCCGACGTCGAGTTCCTCCGGGAGCGCTTCGCCTTCTGGTCGGCTCGTCGTGCGCCCGACCTGGACGAGCTCTGGCTGAATTGGGTGGTGCGGCGGCGGGAGGACGAGCGGGCCGTCGGGCATATGCAGGCCACCGTCGGCGATGGCGACGCCTCGATCGCCTGGGTGGTCGGCACGGCATTCCAGGGCCGCGGCATCGCGACTGAGGCGAGCACCGCCCTGATCGGGTGGCTGCGCGCGACCCTGGGCGTGCCCCTGATCAGGGCCATGGTCCACCCCGACCACGTGGCCTCCCAGGCGGTGGCCGCCCGGGTCGGGCTCCGACCCACCGAGCGGTGGCTCGACGGGGAGGTGGTCTGGACCGACGAGCCGGCGCCGCGGACCTAGGCCTCGGTCGTTGAGGCGGACGGCGACTCGTCGACCACCGTGATCGAACCCGAGTCGGGCAGCACGACCGGGGGGCGCTTGGCCTCGGCCGGCAGTGCGGCGTACCACAGGAACCCGATCGCCCCCGCGACGACCGTGCCGATCCCGCCCACGAGGAGCGCGACCCGTCCGCCGAACGCCGCCACGATCAAGCCAGCCGACGCGGTGGCCGCGAGCAGCATGCCGTTCGCCAGGCCACCGTACGCTGCGAACACCCGCCCACGCAGCCGGTCCGGCGTGCGGTGCACGAGCAGGCTCCTCGCCGACACGCTCTGCACCCCGTTCGCGACCCCGCCGAGGACGAACATCGCCACGGCGAACCAGATCACGGGAACGGCGGCGGCCATCGCGACCGCCGCGCCGCCCACGACCGCCGCAGTCATCCACGAGGCGACGAGTCGTTCGGTCGGGAGGGTGCGCCCGATCAGCACCGCGCCGCCCACCATCCCCAGCAACCAGCCCGACGCCAGGAGACCGAACCCCCAGTCGCCGGCGTTCAGCGCCTCGCGCGCGAAGAACACCTCGGCCACGTTGTCCATCGCGGCGAACAAGATGACGGCGCCTACCGCGGTGAACGCGAGCAGCAGCACGCGGTCGTGCCGGATGAACCTGAACCCCTCGCGCATATGGCCGCGCTGCCGGCCCTCGGATTCTTCCTGGGACGCGTGGCGGCGGACCCGGAGGGCGAGCGCGGCCGCCCCGATCACCACGAACGTGCCCGCGTCGACCAACATCGCGGCGCGCGCGCCTGGACCGTTCGCGAGTACGCCCGCCAACGCGGGGCCCGCGACCATCCCGACGTACCGACCAGACTCGAGGTAGGAGTTCGCCTCGGTGACGCGGTCCTCGCCGACGACGACCGGCGCCAGCGTGTACACCGCTGGACTGGAGATCGCGGCACCGGCCCCAAGGAGGAACGCGAGCACCAGCAGCAGCGGCAGGTTCGTCGTGAACGCCAGGCCGACGGCCAGCCCCGCCTGGAAGAAGACCGAGAGGGCGAGGGTGCGGGTGGTCTCGTACCGGTCGACCAGGTATCCCGCGACAGGTGCGAGCAGCACCATCGGCAGCAGTCCGGCGACGAGCAGCGCGGCGACCGCGGGTCCGGAATCAGTGAGGTCCGCGACCTTGATGGTGAGCGCGATCAGGGCCAGCTCGTCACCGAGGGCCGAAAGGCCGGTGGACGCGACGATGAGTCTGAAGTCGCGGCCGCGGATGCCTCCTTTCACGGGCGCGAGCCTAGTCCGTGCGTGCACGCCTGTCGTATCGGCCGCGCGACCTATCTTGCGACCACCCGAACGGGCTGCACGGCAAAGCGCAACACCCAGCCGGGCTCAGCAGCCGGAGTCGACCCAAGCAGGCGGCGGGCCCACCGGCACGGCCCGAGCGAGGGAGAGTGTGCGCAGGCGGCCGCGATACTCGCGCATCTCGACGTGGTTGAAGTCGGCGTGGGTCTGGCACCGCCAGCTGTCGTATCGCTCGTGATGGAAGGGGCTCTCGAGGCTCTCCGCGTGCCCGATCACGTTCCCGTTCCCGATGCCGAACCGCGCGCGCAGCCACAGCGTGAGGCGCAGGGACGAGCGCATCATCCGATCGTTGCCCAGGATGCCCTCGGCGCTCCGCCCGACGTGTTCGATGCCGATCGCGGTGTCGTTGATGCCGATCACGTGCCGGCACCGCACCTTCAGGTTCACGAGCTGGTAGATCGTGCCGTCGGTGTCGATCAGGAAGTGGGCGCAGGTTCCGGGCTTCTCGCCCAGGTGGCTGGCGTTCGACGCGAAGGTGCTCCACGCCCCCTCCCAGGTGGTGCCGTCGGTGAAGTGCTCGACGATCACCTTGGGCGCCTCGAGCCGCCACCCCCACGTGCCGTAGTGGCGGCGGGAGTACGCGGCCATCTGGGCCTTGCGGTGTGCCCCGAAGGGGATCGGCTTCCACACGATGACGGGACGGAGCGCCGCGGCCCCGTGTCGCACCTGGGCTGCCGCCGGCGACGCCGGAACCACCGTGACCGCGAGGACCACCACGGCGACGACCGCGAGGGCGAGACGGAGCATCGGCTTCATACCGTGGGGATATCGAGCGGCGGAAGCGCGCGCTTGAGCCGATCCACGGTGCGGGCGCGCCCGAGCAGCGCGAGCGACTCCGGCAGCGGCGGCGAGATATTCGAGCCCGTCGCGGCCGCCCGGACGGGCTGGAACGCCTTGGTCCGGTTGAGGCCCTCTGCCGCAGCGAGGGCGTCGAGGGCGGACTGGATCGGCTCGGCTTCCCACGGATCGACGCCTTCGAGCGCGCCGGCGGCTCGAGCGAGGTAGCCCTCGGGGGCCTTCGCGATCAGGCCGCGGGCCTTCTCGTTCGGCTCGAGGTCGTCGGTGAACAGGAACCGCAAGAGCTCGACCGATTCCGTGAGCGTCTTCATGCGTTCGCGCACGAGCGGCATCGCGGCCCGGAGGGTGGGCAGATCGGGCATCACGCCGGCCTCGGTGAGGAAGTGCAGGCACCGCGCGCCGAGCTCATCGTCGCCCAGCGATTGGATGTAGTGGTTGTTCATCCACGTGAGTTTCTCGGTATCGAAGGCGGCGGGATTGCTCGACACGCGCGCCAAGTCGAACCGCTCGACGAGGTCCTCACGGCGCAAGAACTCCTGCTCGTCCTCACTCGACCAGCCGAGCAGCGCGAGGTAGTTCACGAGCGCCTCGGGCAGATATCCCTGCTCGCGGAACGCCTGCACGCTCGTCGAGCCGTGACGCTTGGAGAGCGGCTGTCGGTCCGGGCCGAGCACCTGCGGGAGATGCGCGTATCGCGGGGCGGTGCCGCCGAGCGCCTCGATCACCGCGGCGTTGCGGGGCGCGCTCGCGAGCAGATCGTCGCCGCGCACGACGTGCGTGATGCCCATGAGCAGGTCGTCGACGGCCACGGCGAGAAGGAACACCGGTGAGCCGTCGGAACGCATCAGTACGAAGTCCCCGAGCTGTCCGGCGGCGAACCGGACCTCGCCCTTGACGAGGTCGTCGACCACCCATTCGCGATCGGGCATCGCGAACCGCACCACCGAGGACCGTCCCGCCGCCTCGTGCGCCGCGCGCTCCCCGTCGTCGAGCGTGCGGCACCGGCCGTCGTAGCCCGGGGCGTCGCCGCGCGCGATCGCCGCCTCGCGACGTTCCTCGAGCTCTTCGGGCGTGCAGTAGCAGCGGTAGGCCGCCCCGTTAGCGACCAGACGTTCGCACGCGTCGGCGTAGATCGGGATCCGCTGCGACTGTCGGTACGGGCCGAACTCGCCGCCGACCTCGGGTCCCTCGTCCCAGTCCAGCCCGAGCCACCGGAGGTCCTCGAGCACCCCGTGAACGGCCTCCTCGGTCACGCGGCTCGCGTCGGTGTCCTCCACGCGCAAAACGAAGGTCCCGCCATGACGACGCGCGAACAGCCACGAGAAGAGCGCACTCCGGACGTTCCCGACGTGCAATGACCCGCTCGGCGCCGGCGCGAACCGGCAACGGACGGCGTCGGTCACGGGTGGCGCCCCGTCCCTCATGCGACTACCGGGTTCGCGAGCGTGCCGACGCCCTCGACCTCGACCTCGACGAGATCGCCTGCCGCGAGCCGGCCGACACCCTCGGGGGTGCCCGTGAGTAACACGTCGCCGGGCAGGAGCGTCATGAACGAGGTGATGTATTCGATCAGGGTGGCGACCCCGAAGACCATGTCGACGCTCGAGCCGTGCTGGCGCACCTCGCCGTTCAGCCGGGTCTCGACGGTCACGTCGTTGGGGTCGACGTCGGTCTCGATCCACGGCCCGAGCGGGCAGGAGCCGTCGAAGCCCTTCGCGCGCGCCCATTGGTCGTCGGTCTTCTGCAGGT
>JBDTNY010000067.1:0-12613 GCA_039933515.1 Actinomycetota bacterium | reverse complement strand
GCGTCCTCGGTCGCGCGGCTCGATCACGCGGTGGCCCGACTCGATCCGTTGGTGCGGGACCGCACCGGACGGCTCACCCCCGCCGTCGAGCACGAGCTTGCCGAGATCGCCCGATCGGTGTCGGCGGGCCTGCCCCGCGAGGCCGCCGAGCGCGCGGAGCGCCTCGCCGACCTGCTGGAACACCCCGCGGCCCTCTAAGGCGGGCCGAGCCCGGACGAAGTGCGAGGGAAGCAGGTATCAAGCGTCTCGTCTGCACGTGCTCGGGAGCCGGGGAACCAACCGCCCCCAGGTCCTGAGCATGCCTCCCGCGGCATGACTCGCGCGTGGGTTCTGCTTCCCTCGCGGGTACCTCTCGGCACCCGACTCGAACCTACACCCGGTGCCCGAAGCGCCGCAAACGCCCCGGTCAGACGTCGTCGTGGTGGCCCAGACGCGACCGCGCGATCACCCACACGAGCACCGCGGCCACCGCCACCGCACCGAAGGCGGCCGCGATCGAGGGTCGCGCCGGAGGCACGGCCCGCCTGATCCTGGTCCGCATGCGGACCGGCCGGCGGAAGTCGCGGATCTGCCAGCCGCGCTCCTCGGCCTGACGGCGAAGCTCCTTGTCGGCGTTGACGGCCACCGGGTTGCCCACCGCGTCGAGCATCGGAAGGTCGGTGATCGAGTCGCTGTACGCGTACGACCCCTCGAGGTCGATGCCCGCGCGCTCGGCGAGGCTGCGGATCGCCTCGGCCTTCTGCTCGCCGTAGGCGTAGAACTCGAGCGCTCCGGTGTAGAGCCCCGCCTCGTCGACGCCGGCGCGCGTGGCGATCACACCGTTCACGCCGAAGTGCCGGGCGAGCGGACGGACGACTTCCTCGGGCGAAGACGACACGATGTAGATCCGCCGCCCCTCGCTGCGATGCAGCGCCATCAGGTCGAGGGCCTCCTGGTACACGTACGGGTCGATCACCTCGAAGATGACCTCCTCGACGATGCGTTCGATCTGGCCGCGGTCCCATCCGCGCGTGAGACTGAGCATGCCTTCCTTCAGCTGCTCCATCTTGTGCTCGTCAGCGCCCACGAGCAGGTAGACCAGCTGGGCGTACGCCCCGCGCAACAGCTGCGAACGCGTCACCATGCCAGCCCGAAAGAGCGGACGAGACAGGGCGAGCGAGGACGACCGCGAGATGATCGTCTTGTCCAGATCGAAGAAGGCCGCCTGCATCGTCCTCATCCTACGGTGGGCACCTGACGCGTTCGAACGGTGCCACCGCCCTTATCGGCGGATCCTGCCCAACGATGAACGGAACCGCGCGAGCCAGGCGAGCTCGGCGTCGGCGAGGACACGCTGCCGCTCGAGCATCGCGTCGCGCAGCGCCCGGCCAGAGGGGCCCGTCCCGCCTGCCCGGTCGCCTTCGGTCGCAAGTGCGTCGAGGAGCTCGCGCAGGGCCAGCTCGCGGGTGTCCACCGCGTTCCTCGCCTCGGCCGGGCTCAGCCGGTCGACGAAGCCGAGCGCGAGCCCGGCGCCGGTCTCGAAGGGGGCCAGCTCGCCGAACCGTTCGGCAAGCCCCTCGGCGAGCCGCGCACGCCCGGTCCGTGTGATCCGGTAGACCCGCCGGTCGGGGCCTTCGCGCCCGCCCTGGGCGCGACCGGCGATCGCCCCGCTCGCCTCCAGCCGGTGCAGGGTCTGGTAGATCGACGCCTTGCCCACCTCGACCCAGAAGCCCATGCCGCGCGCTCGGAACCGCTCGAGAAGGTCGTAGCCGTGCACCGGCCCGTCGGCCAGGAGCCCAAGCACCACGACCTCGACCTTGGGCACCATCGCGCCTCGCAATCTAGTCTGTATCGGACTAGCTCAGTTTACCCCGTCGCCCAGGTTGCTGAAAGGATCGGCTCGGACCGATATCGACTGCCGCGTTGTCATCTAGACCGTTCGGGCCCTCGCTCAGTCGAAAGTCCACTTGCGCCCTGGCGCATCTGGGGGGCATGCTGTAGGCCGTTCAGCCTCAGCCCGATGATCAACGCCCTATGCCCGTAGGAGGACCGAAGTGCCAAGACGCACGCTTTCCCTCGCGGCCGTCACGATGGTCGCGCTCTCGTCCCTCGGCGTCACGCCTCCATCGATCCCCGCGACGGCGGCGCCCATGACGGGCGCCTGCGGCCCGATGCCCGGGGTTCCGCTCAAGCCGATCGAGCACATCGTCATCCTCATGGACGAGAACGTCAGCTACGGCGCCATCATCGGGCCGAAGGGGTCCGCGGTGTACAACCAAGCCCCCAACATCAACGATCTCGCGACGGAGTGTGGCCTGGCGACCAACTACCACGCGATCACGCACCCGAGCCACTCCGACTACATAGCCACCGTCGCCGGCGACACCTACGTGCCCTCGACGTGCAAGGACTGGACCTGCGTATCCGTACCCCTGAACCAGCCCAGCATCTTCGGGCAGATACCTACGGCGGGCTTGAGCTGGCGGACCTACGCCGAGGACGCCACGACGAATTGCCAGACGAGTGCCCAGAACAAGTACAGCGCCGGTCACAACCCGCCGGTCTGGTTCACGCCGATCGCCACCGACTGCAAGAAGTGGGCGGTCCCGTTCCCGCAGTTCAACACCGACGTGGCGAACAACAACCTCCCGACCTACTCGTGGATCGTCCCGAACAAGTGCAACGACATGCACGACTGCGCCTCGGGCACCAACAAGATCACCGCGGGCGACACGTTCATCCGCGACCAGATGACGAAGATCATGGCCACGCCCGATTACCAGAACGGCTCGACCGTCGTGTTCATCACCTGGGACGAGGGCGTCGAGGGCGGACGCCCCTTCAACGAAGACTGCCTCGCCCCGGCGAACCTGAGTGACGAGAGCTGTCACGTCGCCACGATCGTCGCCTCTCGCTGGGTCTCGCCCGGCACGACGAGCAACACGTTCTTCACCCACTATGGCTTGCTGAAGACCACCGAGAAGCTGATGGGCCTGCCCTACCTGCGACACGCGGGCGACGCGGGCGTGAACGACCTGGTGTCCGCGTTCAACCTCGGCGTCGCGGCGCCCAACCCCGACACGGAGGATCCGACCCAGCCCGCGAACCTCGTGGCTTCTGCGAACGGCTCGTCGTCGATCCACCTCACCTGGACGGCGTCCACGGACAACACCGCTGTGGATCACTACGCGATCTATCGAGATGGCGCGACCACCCCCACCCGCACGTCGACGACGAACGCCGTCGAAGACACCGGACTCAGCCCGTCGACCCAGCACTCCTACCAAGTCTCGGCCCTCGACGCCGCCGGCAACGAATCCGTGCTCAGCGATCCTGCGACCGCCACGACCACGTCGGGTCCTGCCGCCCTGTTCTCGGACGACTTCGAGACCGGGAACCTCTCGACGTGGAGCTCGGTGAGCGGGCTGACGGTACAGCAGGCCGAACACGTCTCCGGATCGTGGGCCGCTATGGCCGCCAGCAGCGCCAACGGCGGACGCTCGGCGTACCGGGCCTTGAGCCCCCGGCTCAACGACGTCTGGGTGAACACGCAGGTGAAGATCCTGTCGCAGGGCGCGAACAACCTCGACCTGTTCAAGCTGAAGAACGGGAGCGCCTCGATCTACTCGCTGAGCGTGACGTCCGCCCAGCGGATCATCTCCCGGAACTCCGCGACGAACGTCTCGCACAAGAGCACCACGGCGATTTCGAAGGGCGCCTGGCACGAGCTTCGGGTTCACGTGGTCATCAACGGCGCCTCTAGCTCGGTCGAGGTCTGGCTCGACGGCGTGCGGGTGAGCGACGTGAGCCTGCCTGACAACCTCGGGACCACGGGGACCGACCGATTCCAGCTCGGCGACTCGAACTCGAGTCGCACGTTCTCGGTCGCCTTCGACGACGTCTCGCTCAGCGTGTGAGGGCCTGGATGATGCACGACAGAACCCGAGGAGCGACGGGCATGGCGCGCGCGGGCCTCCCGCTTTTGCTCGCGATCGTGATGGTGGTTGGGGGGATGCCGAACAACGCGTCGGCGGCACTGATCGCCCCCGACACACCTGACGCCACCTGGCAGACCGGAGGCAAGTCCTCCTCGGACTACTCCGGCTCGCGCGTGAACTCGATCGCCGTCACGTCCGACCGCTATTACCTCGGCGGAGCCTTCCTCAATGTGCGTCCGCCGAACGGCGCCTTCGGGAGCGGGAACGTGGCGCGGAATCGCCTCGCCGCGTTCGACAGCTCCGGCGCCCTGACCTCGTGGAACCCGAACGCGAACGGCACCGTAAACGCGGTGGCGGTGGACCCCGGGTCGGGCACGGTCTTCGTCGGCGGCAACTTCTCGAGCATCGGGGGACGGACGCACCCGCGGCTCGCCGCGATCGACCCGGTGTCGGGCCAGCCGCTCACGTGGAACCCGGCACCCAACGGCGAGGTGACCGGGCTCTTGATCGCGAACGGCCGTCTCTACGTCGGGGGCCGTTTCACCACGATGGCCGGTGCCACGCGAACCCGGCTCGCGGCGTTCGATCTGCCCGGTCTCACGCTCAACAACACGTGGCGCCCGACCGCCGACAGCACGGTCACGAGCCTCGCGACCCTCGACGGCTCCACGATCTTTGTGGGCGGGTTCTTCACCTCGATCAGTGGCGACAGCGCGCAGCAGCACCTCGCGGCCCTCGACCCCGTGAATGCCTCGATCAAGCCGCTTGCCGCCCATCCTCCCTACTACATCGAAGGCATCACCCCGACCGCGACGCAGCTCTTCGTCGCGGAAGGTGGGCCTGGCGGGAAGGTCCAGGCCTTCTCGTGGCCCGCGGGTTCCCTCCAGTGGACGGCCCAGTTCGACGGGGACATGCAGGCGCTCGTGGCGCGCGACGGCATCGTCTACGCCGGTGGACACCAGCTCGCCTACTGCGTCGGCGGGACCGGTGCGGGCGCGCCGTTCGTCTGCGACCGGCCGACCACCCGCCGCAAGTTCGCGGCGCTCGACGCGACCAGTGGGGCCCTCACGTCATGGGACCCCGACTCGAACGGGCCGCTCGGGGTCTTCGATCTCGAGGCGACCCCAACCGGCCTCGTCGCCGGGGGAGAGTTCTCGATCGTGCACGGCCGGCGCCAACAGGGATTCGCCCGGTTCACGGCCGGCACGACGAGCGACGCGCTTCCCTCGGTGCCGCAGAACCTCACGGGCTCCGTCGACCCCGACGGCACAACGATCCATCTGACGTGGGATGCATCGACCGACGACTTCGGCATCGACCACTACGCCGTGTATCGCACCGACGTGAGCTCGAGCACGCCGATCGGGACCTCGCTCACGCCCGACTATGGCGATACGGGCCTGGCCACCGGCACCACGTACCAGTACCGCGTGCGGGCCGTCGACTCGATCGGGCAGCCCTCCGGGTTGAGTTCACCGTTCTCGCTCACGACCCCGGGGATCGGACCACCGCCGGCATTCTCCGACAACTTCGAGGGCGGGACGATGGCCGCCTGGACCTCATCCACGAGGATCACCGTCGAGCCGTCGATCGGGTTCGGCGGCACGTACGGCGCGCACGCGCACCCATCGAACACGACCGCGTTCGCGCAGAAGCAGCTGGGCGCGGCGTCCTCGACCGTCACGTTCGAGGATCACTTCGACATCCTCAGCCAGGGCGACAACTGGATCGACCTGATCAAGTTCCGGAACACCGCCGGCGCGGTGATCGCCACGCTCTCGGTCGACCGCCTCGATCAGCTGCAGCTCCGGCTCCCGTCGACAGGCGCCTCGTTCATCAGCTCGACGGTGGCGACCCGGAACGCGTGGCACGACGTCGTCTTGAAGGTCACCGTCGCTGGGTCCTCCGGGATGTCGGAGGTCTGGCTGGACGGCGTACAGGTGGCCGAGCTGAGCGTGACGGCCAACTTCGGGACGAACCAGATCTCCACGCTGCAGCTCGGGGACTCGTCCTCGAGGACCTACGACATCGTGTACGACGACGTCGCCGTGTCCAGCTGACGGGCAGCCACTCGACGGACCCCGGCCGCGAACCGACGTCGCCAGGTCGGGGGTCTACGTCGGGAAGATCCGGAGCAGCCGGTCGAGGAATCGGATCGCCTGTCCGACGATGTCGCCCCGGGATGCCGGCGCGCAAACGCCGCCTTCCGCGCCGGTCCCCAGCTCGAGACGTCGCGCCGCGCCGCGATCCGAAGACTGCGTATCACCAGACGTTGCTACGACGTCGCGAGGGTTCATGGGGGCCGCCGCTCGGGGGAGGGGTTGTGCCGCATATATACCCCCTTCGGCCGAGTTCGGCTAGACCTGAATCCACATCCGGGGCGGCGCTGGTCGCGGCGGCACGCGGTCGGCGTAGGCGTGGCTACGACACGGATACAGACGCGATCGGCGACCACACCGAGTTGGCGCCGCTGGAGAGCCGCTCGAGCCGGGCGCGGAACCCGTAGGTCCCCGTGAGCGTGGGCGTGTAGTCGCCGTGCAGCGTCGTGACGTTCGGCTTCCAGCTCGTCCACGTGGAGGAGCCCGGCGGGCGCACCTGCACGTCGTAGCGGTAGCCGGTCAGCGCGGCCGAGGCCCATGTGACCGTCAGCGGCACCCCCTTGATCGCGGTGGGCGCCACCTTCACGGGGATCTTGATCGTGCCCATCATCGTCGTCGGGTGGATCGAGCACCGATAGCCGTAGACCCCCGCAGCGCCGAACGCGTACGAGAACGAGGTCCCTGGCGCCTTCGAGCCCGAATCGAAGAGCCCGAGCCCGTCGTTGTCCCTCACCGTGTGCGTGCTCGGCCCGGTGAAGGACCAGCGCACGGTGGCGCCCTGCTCGGGCGTGGGCGTCCTCGGCGTGAATGCGAAGTCCTTCACGGTCACGTTCTGGGTCGCCGTCACGGTCAAGCGGACGGTGGCCAGGTTCGAGTCCTCGCTGCCGTCGTTGGCGCGGAAGGTGAACGAGTCGTCGCCGCGGTAGCCCGGGTCCGGAGCGTAGGTCAGGTCGGGCGCCGCGCCCGACAGGACACCATGCGAAGGCGGGGTGACCACCTCGTACGTGAGTGGATCGTGCTGCATATCGGCGGCCGAGAGCGTCACTGGGGCTGACGAGTCCGCTGTCACGAGCACCTCCTGATCGACGGCCACCGGTGCGGTCGGCGCGCCGTGCACCGACGCGGTCCCCGAGTCCGTGAACGTCTGCCCGGCGATAGGGATGAACGCCCAGTCGTAGCTATCAGCGTGCAGGGTCAGCTTCAACACGCCGAACACCCCCGTCTTGCGAACCTCGCTCGCCGCGGCCGGCGTGGAGTTCGATGTCGACGACTCGCCGCCGCCCGTGCCCACGATGAACTCGCGCACGCCTAGGGCCGGGTCGGCCACCCCGTCTGCCGTCTGCGGGGCGAACCGCTCGTACAGGTGGGCATGGCCTGTCAACAGCAGCTCGACCCCGTACCGGTACAGGGTCGCGAAGAGCGGTCGCGTCTCAACGTTGCCGCCGTTCGACCCACTCGTGAAGGGGGGCTTGTGCCACATCGCGATCACGTTGCGCCCGGCGGCGGCCTGCAGGTCCGCCTGGAGCCACAGATCCTGGGGAGAACCGGCGCCGCACCCGCCCGAGATCTTCCTGCATTCGCTGTTCAGGACCACGACGTGCCAGGCATCGGCCACGTCGTACGAGTAGAGGCCGGTCGCCGGGTCCCCCGCGGCCGACCCGAAGTAGTTGAAGTACCCTGCCGCGCTGGCCACGTCCCAATCGTGGTTGCCCGTTACGGGCATCGTGCGTCCCTTGACGGCGCCCCAGCTCGGGTCGTAGCAGTTGACGAAGTCCGTCGTGGCGCCGCCCGGGTAGACGTTGTCGCCGAGGGTGAAGACCGTCCCGGGGATGTCGGTGACGAGCGCCGCGGTGGCCTCGTCCTGCGTACGCGAGCAGGACGCGATGTCGCCGGCCCCCACGAGCACGGGATCGGCGGCCGTGGCCGGCACCGAGGGCAAGGCGAGGAGCGCCACGGCGGCGGCCGCGAGGGCCACTCTCTTGCGTGCAACTACTTGCATACGGGAGTTCTCCATCGTGCGACGACGCGCACGGCCGGGGGGCACGGACCGGCCCATGCTACCCGCGGGTGTGCCCAAGGGCTACCGCCACAGGACCGAGGCCGGAAGTCGGCGCGGCACCACCGTCGATGGAGTGCTACCGGCGGGGACGAAAGCCCCCCGCGTATCCGCACGGGAGGGAACGGCATGCGAAAGACCCTGGCCGCACTCGCGGCCGCCATGACCGTGGGCGCGCTCGCAGCGCCCGCGGCGGCACTCAGCGGGAGCGCGACCGTCGGAAGCGCCGACGATCGCGTCACCCGGCACACATACGTCCGCCATGACGGCGGCACCGACGCCGCGATCGAGATCTGCAACTCGACCGACCCGGACGACTATGGGAACCTCACGATCAACAACGAGCCGTTCTCCGTGGTTGACCCGAACAACCCCAACCTGATCGTCGCGGGCTGGAACGACTACTGCTCGGATTGGATGGGACTCGGGTTCTCGACCGACGGCGGGCAGACGTGGGCGAATTCACTCGTCCCCGGCTACCCCGCCGACACCTCGGCAGAGGGGATGCGGTCGCCCGAGTACATCCGCACGAACAACGCCAGCGACCCGCTCGGCGCCTTCGACGGCCAGGGCCACTTCTACTTCGGCGCGATCTCGTACAACGGGTTCGCCGGCCCGAAGACGAACGCCGATGTCTGGGTGGCGAAGTACGACGTGGTGAACCCCGCCACCAACCACGGCTACCCCCTCGACTACCTCGGCACCACGAGGGTCGGCCAAGGCACGCCGAGCGCGAACTTCAAAGGCAAGTTCCTCGACAAGCCGATGCTCGAGGTCGACCGCACCGGCGGCGCGACCGACGGCAACGTGTACATGTGCTTCACGAAGTTCCCGGGCAATGGCCAGAGCACGATCTACTTCGCGGCCTCCAAGAACGGCGGCGCCACGTTCTCGACGCCGATCGCGATCAGTGGGTCGCTCGCCTCCCAGGGCTGCGACATCGCCATCGAGCACGACGGCAGCGTCCACGTCTCATGGCGCACCTTCGACACCAGCTCGTCCAAGAAGAACTTCGGCGTCGCAGCGGCCAACTCGACCAACGCCGGGGCCACCTTCTCGAAGCCGGTCATCGTGGCCCAGCTCCCCGGCTACAACCCGTTCGACGGATCGCGTGACTGCGGCGACGGTGCCGACGCGTGCCCGTCCGGGTTCGTGTTCGCGCGGGTGCCGCTCGAGCCACGCCTGACCGCCGACCCGACCGGGCGCTTGCCGGGCATCTACTCGGTCGTGCAGGCGGCGGACCCATCGACGATCGTGCCGAGCGCGAGTTCGTACTCGTCGGTCGGCGCGCCCAGCGCGAGTGGGCTCGTGGGCCAGGGCGCGATCTACGTCATGCGCTCGCTCGACGGCGGCGCGACGTGGAGCGCTCCGTATCGAGTGAAGACGTCGTCGGTCGGCCACCAGTTCTTCCCCGATGCCGACGCGCTCGACGGCCGGCTCGTGGTCGTCTGGCAGGACAGCCGCGTCGATCCAGCGTACAGCGTGCAGCGCCCGATCGGGAACACCGCTGGCGCGACCTCGTCCGGCCCGGCGGTCGTCAACACGTACGCGGCCGTCTCGACGAACGGCACGACGTTCGGCGCCACCAAGAAGGTCTCGACCGTGGGGCAACAGCCTCAATACGAGGCCTTCGGCGGCGCCGACGTGCCGTTCCTCGGCGACTACAACTGGATCCAGCTCGTGAAGAAGGCCGACGGCTCGCTGTTCGGCTACATGGTCTGGACCGACAACCGCGACATCGTGCCCGGGATCGACCCGAGGGAGGATCCCCAGGACGGGTTCGACGTGGAGTCTGGCTGGGTGCTTCAGCCCGACGGCTCGTACACGCGACAGTTCAACCTGGGTGGCTACGACCAGAACATCTACGGGAACACGATCTCGATCCCGTAGCGGCACCGAACGCCGGGCTCGAACGCCCCGGAGGCTCCGGCCCCGGGGCGTTCGCGTGTCTCAGGCGGGCTCGGGCTCGGGGCTCGCGACCTCGCCTCCGGAGGCGACCTCGCGACCTTCCCGCCGGCGCACGCGCCATGCGAGCACGACGCCGGCCACGATCATGCCGAGGCTGATGTATTGCGCGCCGGTGAGTCCCGCCACGCGCTCGTCGTAGGCGCGAAGGAAGTCGGTCAGGAACCGCTGGATCCCGTACCACAGGAGGAACGTCGTGGTCATCGCGCCGACCGTCGCCTCGCGTCGAGCCATCCAGAACAGCACTCCCGCGAGCGGCGCGAGCAGCAGGAACTCGTACAGGGATGTGTTGTGGATCACGGTGCCGACCGCGATCGGCCCTTCGCGGGTCTCGCCCCCCAGGTACTTCACCCCCAGGAAGAAGTCCGTGGCCTTCCCGAAGTGCTCGCCCACCGCGTAGCAGCCGATCCGGCCGATCATCAGCCCCGGCACGAGCCCGAGCACGATGCCGTCGGTCAGCACGAGGCCGTTCACCTCGGGGCGCGATCGCTGCCACCACACGATCACGACGATCGAGACCAGGAACGCGCCCGAGAACTGCAGGCCGCCCTCCCACAGCGCGAACACCGAGAGCGGGCGGTCGGTGAACTCGGACAGGTGCGTGAGCACGAACAGGACGCGCGAGCCGATGATGCCCAGCACGACGACGCGCCAGGCCAGCGACGTGAGCGCATCGGCATCCAGGTCGCGCTCGCGGGCGAACCGGAGGAAGAGCCACGACCCGAGCAGGATCCCGAGCGCGACGAACACCCCGAACACGCGGATCGGGATCGGGCCCAGGTGCAGGATGGGGAACGTGCGGTACGGGATCGAGGCGAACACGGCCTTCATCCTACGCGCCGCTATGCTCCCCGACGGAGGCGTCAGGGTTCCTGGTGGGCCCCACGGTCTTCAACACCGATGTGGGGGCGCGAGCTCCCAGGCGGGTTCGATTCCCGTCCGCCTCCGCGATGACGGGCCGTGCGGCCCTCGATCCACGCTGCGCCCGCACTACGATGACGGGCGTGACCGCCTACCCGTCGCACCTCGAAGCCGATGTCGTCTTGCGCGACGGCGGCACCGTGCGCATCCGGCCCGCGCGCCGCGAGGACGCGGAGCCGGTCGAGGACTACCTGATCGGGCTCTCCGAGGAAACGCGCAGGCTGCGCTTCTGGGGACCGTCGGTGGACGTGCGCGGCGTGGCCGGCAAGGCAGTCGACGTCGACTACGTGGACCATCTGACCCTGCTCGCGCTGTCGGATGGCCGGGTGGTGGGTGGGGCGCAGTACATCCGGGAGGGAGGCGACCGCGCCGAGGTGAGCGTGAGCGTGGCCGACGCGCTGCAGGGCCGGGGGCTCGGCTCGCTCCTGATCGCCCACCTAGCGCAGGCCGCCGATGCCGCCGGCATCCGGCACTTCTCGGCGCAGGTGCTGCCCGAGAACCACCGCATGATCGAGGTGTTCCGACGGACGGGGTTCGACGTCTCGATCCGCGCCAAGCCCGGAGAGGTCGAGGTGGGGTTCCCCACGACGATCACCGAGGAGGCCGTCGAGACCTACGAGGAACGCGAGCGGGTCGCGGCCGCCAACGCGGTCCGCGCCCTGCTCGAGCCCCGGTCGATCGCGGTGATCGGGGCATCGCGCGACCCCGCCGCGATCGGCGGCCGTCTCTTCCACAACCTGCTGTCGCGGCCGTTCACCGGGGTCGTCTACCCCGTGAATCCCACCGCCGAGGCCGTGCAGGGCGTTCCCGCCTACGCGTCGATCGCCGACGTCCCCGGCCCGGTCGACGTGGCGTTCATCGCCGTGCCGGCCGCCGCGGTGATCGACATCGCGCGCGCATGCGGCGAGAAAGGCGTGCACGGGCTGGTCGTGATCTCTGCGGGGTTCGGCGAGAGCGGTGCCGAAGGCCGGGCGCGCCAAGGCGAGTTGTTGGAAGTGTGCCGCGGCGCCGGGATGCGCCTCGTCGGGCCGAACTGCATGGGCATCGTGAACACCTCCCCCGAGATCGCGATGAACGGGACGTTCGCGGCGGCGTGGCCCCCGCCGGGCAACGTCGGGTTCCTTTCACAGAGCGGTGCGCTCGGCATCGCGGTGATGAATCAGGCTGCCGCTCTGGGCCTGGGCCTGTCGACCTTCGCATCGGTCGGCAACAAGGCCGACGTTTCGGGCAACGACCTCCTGTGCTACTGGGACGAGGACCCGCGCACCGACGTGATCATGCTGTACCTCGAGTCCTTCGGGAACCCGAAGCGCTTCGGCCGGCTCGCCCGGCGGATCGGCCGCACCAAGCCGATCGTCGCGGTCAAGAGCGGCCGTTCGGCGGCGGGCGCACGCGCGGCGTCGTCCCACACGGGGTCGCTCCTGGCGTCCTCGGACTCGACCGTCGACGCGATGTTCCGCCAGCACGGGGTGATCCGCACCGACACGCTGGAGGAGATGTTCGACGTCGGGACGCTCCTCGCGAACCAGCCCGTCCCCGAGGGCAACCGCGTCGCGATCGTCACGAACGCCGGCGGGCTCGCGATCTTGTGCGCCGACACCTGCGAAGCGCGCGGGGTGTCGGTGCCCGAGCTGAGCGAGGCGACCGTCGCCGAG
>JBDTNY010000066.1:0-16478 GCA_039933515.1 Actinomycetota bacterium | reverse complement strand
GCCGCGGTCGGACGCTCGACCGTCGAAGCGATCCAATCGGGGTTGATCTTCGGCACGGCGGGCGAGGTTGACGGTATCGTGCGGCGGATCCAGGCCGAGGTGGGGCCGTCGACCGTGGTGGCCACCGGGGGGCTTGCCTCGGTCGTGATCCCCCACTGCGAGACGATCGACCTCCACGAACCATGGCTCACGCTCGAAGGGCTGCGACTCGTGTTCGACAAGAACGCGGTGGACGCCGATGACTGACGAGCAGGACCACCGCACCCACGAGCCGGCGCCGGACCCCGACGCGGCCGAGCAGGAGGCAGGGGCGCGCGAGACGGAGGTGCTCGCCGCACGTCGGGAGAGCCTGCGCCGACTCGAAGCCGCCGGTGTACCGCCGTTCGCACTGAGTCTCGGATCCGCGCTCGGAGTCACCCGGCCGGATGCGGTCGCCGGCGTTCAGGCGGCCTTCGGTGAGCTGTCGCCCGGCGAGATGACCGACGAGGTTCGCACGGTGGCCGGGCGGGTGGTGCAGCGTCGCGACATGGGCAAGTTGAAGTTCCTCGTCGTGCGCGACCTGACCGGCGAGCTGCAGCTGTTCTGCAATGCCAAGGGCATGGACCCTGCGGCGTTCTCCCTGCTCGACGAGGTCGACCTCGGCGACATAGTGGGCGCGACCGGGCGCGTCGGGGTCACGAAGAAAGGCGAGCTCTCGATCTTCGTGGAGCGCTGGGCGATGCTCACGAAGTCGCTCCGGCCGCTCCCCGAGAAGTGGCACGGGCTCAAGGACCCGGATCTCCAACAGCGCCGGCGCTACCTGCATCTGATCGCCGACGAGCAGCCGCGCCGATACTTCCTGGCGCGTGCCGCGGTGCTCCGAACGATGCGCCGGGTCCTGCACGAGGGCGGCTACGTGGAGTTCGAGGGGCCGATGCTGCAATCGGTGGCCGGGGGCGCGAACGCGCGGCCATTCACCACGCATCACCTCGCGCTCGACATCCCGATGAAACTCCGGATCTCGTTGGAGCTCTACCTCAAACGGATGTTGGTGGGCGGCGTTGAGCGCGTCTTCGAACTGGGTCGCAACTTCCGCAACGAGGGCATCGACCGGGACCACAACCCCGAGTTCACGATGCTGGAGGCCTACTGCGCCTACGGCGACTACCACACGATGATGGAGCTCTCGGAAACGCTGATCGTCGAGTGTGCCCGGGCCGTGAACCCGATCATGGGACGTGATCCTGACGACCTCCAGGTCCCCGTCCGGGGTCGCGCGATCGATCTGACGCCGCCGTTCGCCCGACTCACGATCCTCGGATCGGTGAGTGAGGCCACCCGCGAGCGGGTCACGCTCGACCATCCCGACCTGACGGGGATAGCCGCGCGGCACGACGTCCACGTGGACGGCGCCTGGGGGCCGGGCAAGATCGTCCAGGAGCTGTTCGAGAAGCTCGTCGAGGGCACCATCGAACGCCCGACCTTCGTCTGCGACTTCCCTCGTGAGGTCTCGCCGCTCGCGCGTCCGCATCGCGACGACCCGGGCCTCACCGAGCACTTCGATCTGGTGGCCGGGGGGGTCGAGCTCGTCACGGCGTTCTCCGAGCTGACGGATCCGATCGAGCAACGGGCGAAGTTCGAGCTGCAGCAGCAGATGAAAGAGGTGCTCGGCGACGAGGTCCATCCCTTCGACGAAGAGTTCCTCCGCGCGCTCGAGCACGGCATGCCGCCCGCAGGTGGGCTGGGCATGGGGATCGACCGGCTCCTGTTGCTCCTCACCGATGCCGGGAGCCTCCGCGATCTGATCATGTATCCCAGTCAGCGGCCCGATTGAGCCCGGCGGGTCGCGCGCGACCCGCCCCCCGGGCTAGAATCGCCTCACGCCGCCGATGCGGCGGGCTTCCACCGTGCGAAAGGGGTGCGCCATGGACGACATGATCGCCACGCTCAGGGCCGTGCCCCTGTTCAGCTCGCTCAAGGACAAGGAGCTCCAAGCGATCCTCGAGATCTCGAAAGAGGTCGCCCTGGAGGCCGGCCACACGATCGTCGAGCAAGACGGATCAGCGATCGGGTTCCATCTGCTCTTGGAGGGCCAGGCGGACATCGAGATCAGCGGCCGGCACGTCTCGACCTTCGGGCCGGGAGACTACTTCGGAGAGGTGTCGCTGCTCGACGGGAAGCCTCGGACGGCGACCGTCATCACCAAGACCCCGACGCGGGCGCTGGTGATCCCCTCGTGGAGCTTCAATACGCTGCTCGACATGCATCCGGCGATCGCGAAGGAGCTGCTGCTGATGCTCTGCGCCCGGCTGCGGAGCGCGGAGTCACTGATCACGGCGTAGCGACCAGGTCAGCCCTCGGCGGCCCGGTCGTGCGTGTCGGTGGCCTGCTGCAGCATCACGACCAGGTCCTGAAGCCCGGTGCCCTTGGCGAGGAACCCGCTCGCCCCGGCCTCTCGCGCGGCGCGTTCGACCCCCTCGTCCGCGTGCGCGGTGAGGATCACGACGGGCAGGTCGGGCGTGGTCTCGTGGATCTTCTTCATCGCGTCGATGCCGGACAGATCGGGCATCGACAGGTCCATCAAGATCACGTCGGGTGCGAGGTGGGTAGCCTCCTCGCATGCGGCGACGCCTCCGCCTGCCTCGCCCGCCACCTCGATGTCGTCGACCATGCGTAGCGCCGAGGTCAGCGCTTTGCGGAAGGCGGGGTGGTCGTCGACGACGAGCACTCGCACGGGCTGCTCCTTCGATGGTCGGTGGTCCGCGGGCGGTTCACTCCGTGGACGATTCGGCTGGCGGGAGGTGGGAACGTCCGGGCATTGTCCCCCGCGATGTAGGCCGCGGACAATCTGCCATCCGGGGGACTTCGACTAGCCCGAACGGAGGGTCGACGGCCTACGCCGAAAGGCACCTCATCCTCGGCGCGTTTCGTTCCGAATACCATCTTAGGAACGTGCACGTGGGGTGGGAAGCTGCCCTTCGCTCCGGGGTTATCAGGGGCGGTGGGTATACTTGCCTCCAACGGGCGCTGCGACCGGATATCGGGTGCGGCGCCCCCGGTGCCTCAGGGGTAGGACGGAGTCCGTTGATCCCAGAGGCCGGAACATGTGGGCTGATGGCCCGGAGGATGCTGACATGTTCGAACGGTTCACGGATCGTGCGAGAAGGGTCGTCGTCCTCGCCCAAGAAGAGGCGAGGATGCTCAACCACAACTACATCGGCACCGAGCACATCCTGCTCGGTCTGATCCACGAGGGCGAGGGCGTCGCCGCCAAGGCCCTCGAGTCGCTCAACATCTCGCTCGAAGCCGTGCGCCAGCAGGTGGAAGAGATCATCGGCCAGGGCCAGGCCGCTCCCACGGGACACATCCCCTTCACCCCTCGCGCCAAGAAGGTCCTCGAGCTCTCGCTCCGCGAGGCGCTGCAGCTCGGACACAACTACATCGGTACCGAGCACATCCTCCTCGGGCTCATCCGCGAGGGCGAAGGCGTCGCTGCGCAGGTGCTCCAGAAGCTCGGCGCCGATCTCAACCGGGTACGCCAGACGGTGATCCAGCTGTTGTCGGGCTACACGGGCGGCAAGGGCGAGACCACGCCTGGCGGCACGGCGCAAGGCGAGGGCGGGCCCCAGGGTTCGATGGTCCTCGACCAGTTCGGACGCAACCTCACGCAGCTCGCGCGCGACCAGAAGCTCGACCCCGTGATCGGGCGAGAGAAGGAGATCGAGCGCGTGATGCAGGTGCTCAGCCGGCGCACCAAGAACAACCCGGTGCTGATCGGCGAGCCCGGTGTCGGCAAGACCGCCGTGGTCGAGGGACTCGCGCAGGCGATCGTGAAGGCCGAGGTCCCCGAGACGCTCAAGGACAAGCAGATCTACACGCTCGACCTCGGCGCGCTCGTGGCGGGCTCCCGCTATCGCGGCGACTTCGAGGAGCGGCTCAAGAAGGTCCTGAAGGAAATCAAGACCCGCGGGGACATCGTGCTGTTCATCGACGAGCTGCACACGCTCGTCGGCGCCGGAGCCGCCGAGGGCGCGATCGACGCCGCCAGCATCCTCAAGCCGATGCTCGCTCGCGGCGAGCTCCAGACGATCGGTGCCACGACACGCGACGAGTACCGCAAGCACCTCGAGAAGGACGCCGCTCTCGAGCGGCGGTTCCAGCCGATCGAGGTCAAAGAGCCGAGCGTCGCGCACACGATCGAGATATTGAAGGGTCTGCGCGACCGCTACGAGGCGCACCACCGCGTGAACTTCACCGACGACGCGCTCGTGGCCGCCGCGAACCTCGCAGACCGCTACATCAGCGACCGGTTCCTGCCCGACAAAGCGATCGACCTGATCGACGAAGCCGGCTCGCGGATGCGGATCCGCCGCATGACGGCGCCACCCGACGTCCGCGAGGTCGACGAGAAGATCGCCGACGTGCGCTTGCGTAAAGAGTCCGCGATCGACGGTCAGGACTTCGAGAAGGCCGCCTCGCTCCGCGACGAGGAGCGCCAGCTCCAAGAAGAGCGCGCGCGTCGCGAGCAGGTCTGGAAGTCCGGCGAGATGGACATCTTGTCCGAGGTCGACGAAGAGGAGATCGCCGAGGTGCTCTCGATCTGGACGGGCATCCCGGTTTTCAAGCTCACGGAAGAGGAGACCGAGAAGCTGCTCCGCATGGAGGACGAGCTTCACAAGCGGATCGTCACTCAGAACGAGGCGATCTCTGCGGTGTCGCGCGCGATGCGACGCACGCGTTCGGGCCTCAAGGATCCTCGCCGCCCCGGAGGCTCGTTCATCTTCCTGGGGCCCTCGGGCGTCGGCAAGACCGAGCTCTCGAAGGCCCTGGCCGAGTTCCTGTTCGGCGACGAGGATTCGCTGATCCAGCTCGACATGTCGGAGTACATGGAGAAGCACACGGTCAGTCGCCTGATCGGTTCTCCTCCGGGTTATGTCGGCTACGAGGAGGGCGGTCAGCTCACGGAAGCCGTGCGCCGCAAGCCTTTCAGCGTGATCCTGTTCGACGAGATCGAGAAGGCGCACCCCGACGTGTTCAACACACTGCTGCAGATCCTGGAGGACGGGCGGTTGACGGACTCGCAGGGCCGCACGGTCGACTTCAAGAACACGATCATCATCATGACCTCGAACCTGGGCACCCGCGATATCCAGAAGGGCCCCGGGATCGGTTTCGCGACCACCGGCGACGACGAGGTCACCTACGAGAAGATGAAGGACCGGGTGACCGAAGAGCTGAAGCGCTCGTTCCGTCCGGAGTTCATCAACCGGATCGACGAGGTGATCGTGTTCCGGTCGCTCACGCAAGAGAACGTGAAGGATATCGTCGACATGATGATGACCCGACTCACCGAGCAGCTTCGCGCCAAGGACATCGAAATCGAGCTCACGGACGCGGCAAAGTCCTTGCTCGCCAAAGAGGGCTACGACGTCTCCCTGGGGGCGCGACCGCTCCGCCGTACGATCCAGCGTCTGGTCGAAGATCCACTCGCCGAGAAGCTTCTGTGGAAGGAGTATCGCGCCGGTCAGACGATCTTCATCGACGCGCACGACGGCGAGATCGTCTTCGACGGCGGCTCGGTGGTCCCGCCCGACGTCCCGCCGGTCGAGCTCGCCGGATCGACCGAATAACCACGTGGGCCGGGGTCCGTCCCCGGTTCATCCGTCGCCTTCGGGCGACACCTAAGGCCGAAGCCCGGCCCCGCGAGGGGACCGGGCTTCTCGGCATCGAGGCGCCGGTAGAGCGCTTCCGGCATTTGGTCTCCTTTCGCACACTGGGTCTCGTTCAGGAGGCTGGCGAGGTCACTGCCCTGCCGTCCGCGAGCGGCGCGCGACCGCATCCCGAACCCCTTGAGCGCTACGCGGAAAAGGTGGCCGGTAGGGTCGTCGATCCGATCGACCGTATCCCACCGTTCCCACAGCGTGAGGAATGCCTCCTGCATCAGCTCCTGGGCGTCGGCCCGGTTCCCGGTCACGAAGTACAAGGCCTTGAACAATCCGCGGTGCTCTTCCGCGAAGAACGCGGTGAAGTCCGGCGGAGCTTCCGCCTCGCGTGGGAATCGAACGACGTCGCCCTCTGCCTGCATCACCCTCCTAGATGCCGCAGGCTGCCGCAGCGCTTAGCGCTCCTCGCAGATCGCGACGACCATCATGAGCCCGATGCCCCGATCCGTGCTCACATGGTGAGACCCCTGAGCTCTTCGGGGACCAGGTCGGCGAACGTCCAGGCGGTCCAAAGGTCCTGCGCGATCTGCCCCGCGTCGCGCGTCACGCCCCACCGCTCGAAGTGGTCGCACATCCGCTGGAGGTCGCGTTCCAAGAGCGCTTCAGCATGCTTGTTCTTGCGGGGGTCCACGGCCTGCGGGAAGTCGATCACGGTGATCAGGCCCTCCCAGACGAGGATGTTGTACGGCGAAAGGTCACCGTGGATCACGTTGCGGTACAAGAAGTGCTCGACCGCCCTGATCGTCTGGTCGAACAGGGACTCGGCTTCTTCCCGGTCGTCGGGGCGGTACCCGTGGAGCTGTGGACCGGCTGCGTCGAGGTCGCCGACGTAGGTCATGAGCAGCGCTTCGCCGGTCCGCTCGATCGGGCGCGGGACTGGCGCGCCGGCGTGGGAGAGCAGCTGCAGCATCTCCCACTCGCGGTCGACCCAGATGCCGCCCATCACCTCGCGCCCGAAGCGCGTCTTCTTCTCCAGGGCGACGCGGACGCGACGCTCCTTGATCCACTCGCCGTCGTGGTAGATCGCGTCGTCGCGGAAGTCCCGTCGGTCGAGCGGGTGGAACAGCTTCAGCGCGACGAGCTCCTCGCCGGTCGTCCGGGGGTTCGCACGGCACAGGTGGACCGAGGCCTCCTTGCCGCTCTTGATCGGTCTGATGACCCTCTCGATGAGGCCTTCATCGAAGAAGTGCTCCAGTGCGGTCGCGTCGTGCAACGCGTGCTCCTTTTCGGTGGCCGGCCACCGTAGCGACCGTGACGTGGACATGACGAAGCCACGTCCCCGAAGGAGTGCGGAGCGACGCCGGCCGAGGGATCAGGCGGCGACGCGAGGCGACCGGAAGGGACGCGGCGCGCGCGCGATGTCGAGAACCGAGATTGCGGCCATACCTCATCCCTCCTTCATCGGTCGTAGGGCGCGCCGATCGCGCCGTGTCGAGCGAGTATAGGGCTCGTCGCCCCGATGGGCCAGCCCCCAGCCAGGATCGGGAAGGATCGGATCCTCGAGCTTCCACCGCGCAGGATCGCCGCGACCGGTCGCCCAGAGCAGCGCGATGACCAGGAGCGCTGCGGACAGCGCCATCATCGGGATCGAGATGTAGTGGAATCGCCAGACCCACACGACCGTGCACGGTGCCTCGACGCTACACGAGGGCGATGCCTGGTTCGGGAACCGTTCGAGTTGGTAGTGGTACGTGCTGATCGCCGCGCTGATCGCCGCCACCGGGATCGCGTAGAAGCGGATCGCGCGATCGCGACGCAGCGCCGCGATCAGCAGCACCACGGCGAGCGGGTAGATCCCGATCCGCTGGAACCAGCAGAGCTTGCACGGCAGGAAGTGGGCGACCTCGGAGTAATAGAGGCTGCCGAGCGTGGCGGTGAGCGCCACGAGCCACGCGAGCCATAGTCCCGTCTCGGACAGCAGGTCGCACATCCCGTCTCGCGCGCGGCGGAGGCCGCCGGGCCATCGGGCGCCCGTGCCGATCACCGCGATCGCAAGCACGCTCACGTCTGCGATCACGGTGAGCAGCGCGAACAGCGTCGACATCGTCCTCACGTCCATGCGGCGAGCCTATCCCGGCATGTCGGTGGCTCCCGGTAAGGTCGCGCCCATGGCGAAGACCCGCACGATCCTCGCGTGCTCAGCATGCCGTCATCAGGTTTCCCAGTGGGTCGGGCGTTGCCCCGGGTGCGCCGCGTGGGGCACGATCGAGGAGGCCGCGGGCGTTCGCGGCACCCCCGGCCAGGCCGCGCAGCGGCTCTCGCTGGTCGGCGCTGACGGACCGAACGACGAAGGTCGCGTGTCCACCGGGTTCCCCGGTATCGACCGCGTGCTCGGCGGCGGTCTGGTGCCGGCGTCGGTCGTCCTGCTCGCGGGCGAACCGGGGATCGGCAAGTCGACGCTCCTGCTCCACCTCCTCGGTCATCTGTCCGCCTCGGGCCGGCCCACCCTCCTCGTCAGCGGCGAGGAATCCCACGCGCAGGTGGCGGCGCGCGCTCGCAGGCTCGGCATCGACGACGGTGCGATCGGGTTCGCCCCCGGCCGCGATCTCGAACAGGTGTTGGCACTGGCTCGCGATGCGAACCCCTTCTTGCTGGCGGTCGACTCGATCCAGACGATCCGCGACACGTCGGGAACGCAGATGCCCGGCGGGGTCTCACAGGTCCGCACGTGCACCGATGCCCTCCTCGGGATCGCCAAGGCGAACGGGATCGCGATGCTGCTTACCGGCCATGTCACCAAGGAGGGCGACCTCGCAGGACCGCGCGCGCTCGAACACGCCGTCGACGTCGTGCTCACGTTCGACGGCGATCCGCGGTCGGGCCTCCGGGTGCTTTCGGGTGGCAAGAACCGCTTCGGTGCCGAGGGAGAGTCCGCCTGGTTCGAGATGGACGGCCAGGGGCTCAAAGAGATCGATCCGACGGCGCTGCTCGTGGGCGAACGCGTCGCGGGCGCGGCCACGGCCCTGCCCCAGGCCGGGCGCCGAGCCCTCGCCGTCGAGGTCCAGGCACTGGTGGGGTCCGCCGACGGCCCCGCCCGTCGCCAAACCACTGGACTCGACCCCCGCCGGTTCCAGCTCGTGGCCGCGGTGCTCGAGCGGGCGGCCGGGATCGCGTTCGGCCGAGCCGAGCTCTACGGGGCCTCGACCGGCGGGATCCGCATCGACGACCCGGCCTGCGATCTCGCGGTGGCGGCCGCCCTCGCCTCCGCGGTGACCGGGACGCCTCCGCCGCCAGGAGCCGCGTTCATGGGCGAAGTGGCGCTCACCGGCCTGGTCCGGCCGGCGCCAGCTGTCGCACCGCGACTCGCGGCAGCTCGCGCGGCCGGATGCTCCGTCGTCTACGCCCCCGAGGGGACCACCGGCGCCCCCCCCGGCCTGGAGATCCGCTCGATCCGCGACGTCAAAGGCGCCCTGAACTGGGCATTCCCGACCGCCAGATCGGTCGTGCGCAACCGTTCGGCGTAGACCGATCGGACCCGCCGCGGGCCCGGAATAGCCTTCTGACCTGCGGTTTTGGGTTGCGCCGCAACCATGTCACATGCTACCCTATGACTAGTTAACTCTCGAATCCCACGCGTTCCACTCGGTAGGGGAGGCTTCGTGTTCCGTAAAGGCGATACGGTTGTGCATCCGGAGCACGGCGCTGCGGTCGTCGAAGAGTTGCGAGAGAAGGAATTCCTCGGGGAAACCCGCACCTACCTCGTGTTGCGGGTTGCGTACGGCGACCTCACCCTCATGATCCCGACGGATTCGACGGACCAGGTCGGCCTGCGATCGGTGGTCAGCAAGGCCGAGGTCAAGAAGGTGCTGAAGGTCCTGACCGAGGAAGAGTCCTCGATGGCCGCCAACTGGAGTCGTCGCTTCAAGAACAACATGGAGAAGCTTCACTCCGGAGATCCGTATCAGGTGGCCGAGGTGCTCCGGAACCTCTCGATCCGCGATCGTGAGAAGGGCCTGTCTGCGGGCGAGAAGCGCATGATCACCAAGGCCCGGCAGATCCTGATTTCCGAGCTGTCCCACGCCACGGCCAAGTCGGAAGAAGACGCCGAGGCGCTGATCGACGACACGCTCGATGGCGCCCACGGCGTCAAGCTGGCCGCCCAGGCCTGATCACCCGGCTTCAGGCCCCCCGGATACGGGCCGATGCCACTCCGGTAAGGGGTAGCTCATGCGCGCCCCGCGCATTCGGGCACCCGTCGGAGGATCGGACGGTGGCGATGAGCGAACCGGAGCCTCGCAACTCGGCGCTTCGAGGGCGCCTGGTCGAGGGCGTCCGCCTCCTGTTCATCGCCCTGCTCGCGACCGCTGGATATCAGATCGGCGCTTCGCAGGCGGCCGACAGCCCCAGTCGCGCCTTGCTCTGGATCTTCATCGGTGCCGGTGCGGGGTTCGTGATCGGGGGCGTGGCTGGTCGGCTCACGCTTCGCGCCGTGAGTGGGTTGGAACGCGAGCTCGGCCGGACACCGGCTCCGGTCCTGGCGGGCGGCGTGGTCGGCGTGATCGTGGCGCTCGTCATCGCCGCGCTGATGATGCTGCCCCTGCTCTTCCTGCCGACGAGAGCCGCCTGGCCCGCGGTGATCTTCATCTACCTCGTGATGGGCTCACTCGGATTCCGGCTTGGCAAAGCCAAGCACGAGGACATCTTCGCCCTGATCGGGATGAAACCACAGGCCTCGAGCGCGGCGGCGCGCGGCGATCTGCACGTGGTCGACACGAGCGCGTTGATCGACGGTCGCGTGGCCGACCTGGTCGCGACGGGGTTCGTCAGCGGGACGATGCTGCTACACGACGGAGTGCTTCGAGAGCTGCAGGCGATCAGCGATTCATCCGACCCTCGCCGCCGCACACGCGGCCGTCGCGGTCTCGACGTCCTCGTGGAGCTGCAGAAGGCTCCGACGGTCCAGTTCCAGCTCGTCGAGGAGGCCGGGGTGCTCGACGTGGACGCCGCGCTGGTCCGCCTGGCCCGCGAGCGGGGGGCCTCGCTCATCACGGTAGACCACAACCTCGCCAAGGTCGCCGAGGCGCTCCGCGTGCCGGTCGCCCAGATCAACGCCCTGGCCTCGAAGTTCCGCGTGCCCTATTCGGCCGGCGACGAGATCTCGGTCCGCCTCGTCAAGGAGGGGCGTGAGCACGGCCAGGCCGTGGCCTACCTCGACGACGGCACGATGGTGGTCGTTGAACGCGCGAGCGACCGCATCGGCACGCAGGTCGACGTCAGGGTCACGAACGTGATCTTGACCACGACCGGCCGGATGGTGTTCGCGGCGATCGCGAGCGAGACCCACGCCGACGTCTGAGCCGCGCGTGCCGCGCGCTTCGGATCGCGTGGTCTGGCATGCTTGGCCCGGATGAGCCCCTTTCGCCCCGCTACGGTCGCGATCGTGCTCGCCGCCGGTGCCGGGCGGCGGCTGGCAGCCGACGAGCCGAAGGCCTTCCTGGCGATCGGGGGGCGTCCCATCCTTACCGTCGCCGCTGCCGCGGCAGCTGCCAGCGAGGCGGTCGACGAAGTGATCGTCGTCGTACCGGCCGGGCTCGAGGATCGGACCGAGGGATTCCTCGAAGGGCTCGATGTCCTGTGGAGAGTGGTGCGCGGCGGTGACTCGCGCCGCGCGTCTGTTCGAGCGGCGCTCGCAGCGCTCGACGACGAGGTTGAGCTCGTGGCGGTGCACGATGCGGCACGGCCGTTCGCGCCCCCGGATCTCTTCACCTCGGTGTTGGAGGGGATCGGCGACGACGTGGAGGGAGCTATCCCCGTAACCCCGGTCGCCGACACCGTCAAGCGGGTCCGAGCGGGGTTCATCACGGCGACCCTGCCACGCGACGAGCTCGCCCTCGCCCAGACGCCGCAGGCGTTCCGCCTGTCCGCGTTACGCGACGCACACGAGCGCGCCTCGGTGGCCGGCCTCGACGTGACCGACGATGCCCAGGTGATGGAGTCCGCCGGTTATCGCGTCCGTGCGATCGCCGGCGACCCGAGAAACACGAAGATCACCACGATGCTCGACCTCGTGATGGCGGATGCGCGCATGGGCGGCGCCGATGCGTGAACCACCGAGGGTCGGTCTGGGGTTCGATGTGCATGATCGCGATGAGGGCCGGCCGTTGTGGCTCGGTGGCCTTCGCTTCGAAGGTGAGGACGGCCTGACCGGGCACTCCGACGGCGATGCCGTCTGTCACGCGCTCGCCGATGCGCTGCTCGGCGCGGCGGCGCTCGGCGATGTCGGCACGCATTTCCCCGATACCGATCCCGGCATCGCGGGGATCCCCGGCGCCGATCTGCTCGCGCGCGCTGCCGCGCTCGTGCGCGACGCCGGGTTCGCGGTGGCGTCGTGCGACGTCACCGTGATCTGTGAGCGCCCGGCGGTCGCACCGCGGCGCGACGAGATGCGGACGGCGCTCGCCACCGCGATCGGCATCGATCCTTCGGCGGTCTCGGTGAAGGCCACCCGGCCCGAAGGACTTGGGCTCGCGGGGGCTGGTGCCGGATGCCTCGCGATCGCCGTGTTGTCGTGAGCGGGGGCAAGGGTCGGGCACCGCACGATCGGGAACGCGCCAGCGCGCCAGTCGTGGGGGGCCGACGCGCCGTCACCGAGGCGATCCGGTTGGGCGTCGTCCGGGAGGTCCTGATCGTTCCCTCATCCAAGACCACGCCGGGGATGCGTGACCTGCTCGACGCGGCAGGGGAGGCGGACGTGACCGTCACACCCAGCCCGCGCGAGACGCTCGACGCCCTTGCCGAGGACCATCAGGGCGCGGTGGCAAGGCTCGAGGGCGATCCCGGGATGCCGTCGGCGCCCACGCGCTCGGAGCGGGAACTCGCGAACTGGGACTTCGGCGCGGATGCGGTGGTGGTGATCCTGGACGGCATCACCGACCCGCAGAACCTGGGCGCAGCGGCGCGATCGGCCGAGGCCGCCGGTGTCGAGATGCTCGTGACGCGGACGCGCCGCTCGGCCGACGTCACGCCAGCGGCGGTCCGCGCGTCCGCCGGTGCGCTGCTCCACCTTCCGCACGCGCGGGTCGCCAACATCTCGCGCGCGATCGAGCGGCTCCAAGACGCGGGCTTCTGGGTCGTGGGGCTCGACGGCGACGCCCCGTCGACGATCTATGACGAACCCTGCCCCGACGGTCGTGTCGCCATCGTCGTGGGGAGCGAGGGCGAGGGGATGGCGCGGCTCGTACGCGAGCGCTGCGACGTCTTAGTTTCGCTGCCGATGCGTGGCCAGGTCGCGTCACTGAACGCCTCGGCGTCCCTGGCCGCCGTCCTCTACGCCCACGTGCTGGCCTCGCGGTCGTTGTCCGGCTCCTGAGCCCGGGATACGCTCGCCCCCATGGATCAACTGCCGCCGCCGCCGGGTCGCCCGGACGATCCGTTTCCGGGTGCACCGGGCTTGCAGGTGCCCGCGGCCATGGCCGGTCAGCAGCGCCGGCCGGGCCCGGTCAGCGGCGCCGGATGGGCGCTGGTCGTGATCGGCGCGTTGACCGTCCTCGCCGGGCTGTTCCTATCGAGCATCGGGATCGACTCGAGCACCGTCGTCGTCGCGATGATCCTCGTCCTTACCATCGGCGCCGGGAACATCCTGGCTGGCGTGCTGGTGCTTCGTCTCCGTCCGCTCGGCAGGACCCTCGGCTTCGTCTTCGCGGGACTGGGGTTCGTCGGGGGGCTCGCGCAGCTCTCGGGTCGACCGGGCTCCGCGATCATCACGCTCATGGCCGACGGGTTCATCCTGTGGGCGCTCGCGACGAACCGTGAGGCGTTCCTTCCCCAGAGGTAGACTCGCCCGGTAGGCCGGCGTGGCGCAGTCCGGTAGCGCAACCGACTTGTAATCGGTAGGTCGTCGGTTCGAATCCGACCGCCGGCTCCAGTGGCGACGGGGCCGGTCCGGCCCTCACCCGCAGCGACTCCACCCCCCCGGATGATGTAGTTCATCCGGGTGCCGCAGGAGCGTCCACCATCCGTTGGCCGTCACGTTCACCGTTGCCTCGTGACCGGCGTTCAGGGGCAGGACGCAGGTGCCGATCAGCTCGTCTTCGGTCAGCTGCTCCTCTCCGTCGACCACGCTCGCCATCCCGCTGATCAAGTCGGCCCTGGGTGCGGCTCGTCGCTGGCGCGAGAGATCGCGGAGGTAGGCCGAGAACTCGAGGCCCGCGCGCACGGCGACCGCCGCGTTCTCCTCGGTTGGGTGCAGCTCGTATATATCCGTCAGATGTCGCGACCAGGGTCGCAACTTGCGTGCTCGATCAGCCGCCAGAACGGTCCCTGCTCGCGGGGAGGCGCCGCCCGTCCCATCTCCTCGTGCGAGGCCACGCGACCGTAGCTACGCCCCAGCCGCCGGTCGCGCAGGAGCGCGTTCACGTCCTGATGGCGGGAGACCAGCCAGTGGTCGGTCGAACCGTCGTAGATCAGGGGCCGCTCGCAGCCGCTCGCAGCCCGGGTAGGGGTCGGCGACGAATGCCGGGTCCTGGGGTGCGAAGCCGAGCGCGGCAGCTGTTTGCACCCGGCTACGGTAGCGTCTGGCCATGGCAGCGCGGAGATGGATCGGTCCGGCGCTCGCGGCGCTCGCGATCGTGTCGTCGTGCGACGGGCTGGTGCCGGTCGATCACAGCGGTGCGTCCGGGGGCTCGGCCGCGCCCGGTTCGCGGACGTCGACGAGGGTCACCCGTGTGGTCGACGGTGACACGATCCACGTCGACCTCGACGGCGTCGACACGAGCATCAGGCTGATCGGGATCGACACGCCCGAAAAGGACGGACCGTACACCCACCAGGAGTGCTTCGGTCTCGAGGCGAGCGCGTACACCGAGCGGGCGCTCGACGGGCAGGAAGTCCAGCTCGAGTTCGACGTCGAGCGCACCGACCAGTACGACCGCACCCTCGCGTACGTCTGGCTCGACGGGTCGTTGTTCGACGAGCAGATCCTCGCCGACGGCTTCGCGCTCGTCGCCACCTACCCACCCAACGTGAAGTACGTGGATCAGTTCTTGGCCGCTCAGCGTTCTGCGCGCGACGCCGGTCGGGGACTGTGGGGCTCGTGTCCGATCGGAGGGTGAGCGCTCACCCTCGGAACGGCTAGTCTCCGCGGCGCAGCACGCGACCCGCTCGTTCTCCCGGCGCGCCCTCCCACGCGATGCGGCCGTTCACGATCACGAGATCGATCCCGGCGGGGTAGGCATGCGGTGCCGCGAAGGTCGCGCGGTCCTCGACGGTAAGGGGGTCGAACACCACGAGGTCCGCGAAGGCTCCTTCGGCGATGCGTCCCCGCTCCTTCAGCCCGAAACGGTCGGCCGGGAGCGAGGTCATCTTTCGCACCGCGGCTTCCAGCGGCAACGTGCCCGTCCGGACGTACGGGCCGAGGACCCTCGGGAACGTGCCGTAGCTGCGTGGATGCACCGACGCCCCGCCAAGCGGCCCCTCGGGTGACATCGATGCGCCGTCGGATGCGACCATGACCGTGGGGTCGGCGAGGATCGAGCGGACATCGTCTTCGTGCATCGCGTGGCCGACGCACGAGGTCTCCGGATCCTCGATCAGGAGGTGGAAGCACGCGTCCACCGACGTGATGCCGAGGGTGGCCCCGATCGCCTCGATGCTCATCCCGTTCCAGCGATCGTCGCCGCCGCTCTCGATCACGATGCGGTCCCACCCGACGCCCTTGACCGAGGACTGGAACGCAGCCCCCTCACCCTGTTCGATGGCGGCGACCAAGCGTGCGCGGGTCGGTAATTCGTCGACGAGCCGGGGGAGATCCTCGACCGGCGCCCACTCGGGGAGAAGCGACCACAGCACCGATGCCCACGCCGGGTAGGGGTACTGGTCGGCGGTCACGTCGGCACCCCCGTGGAAGCGGGCGAGCAACTCGGGCGCGCGTCCCCACGTCAGGGACGACTCGCACTTCAGGTGGCTGACGTGGGTCCGTACGCCGGCTCGGCGCCCGATCATGATCGCCTCGTCGATCGCTCCGAACAGGTGCTCGCCCTCGCCGCGGATGTGCGACGCGTACACGCCGTGCCGGGTGGCCGCCTCCTCGGCGATCGCCACGATCTCCTCGGTAGCCGCGTACATCCCCGGTACGTAGATCAAGCCGGTAGAGACACCCATCGCGCCCTCGTCGAGAGCCTCACCCACAAGGCGCCGCATGCTGTCGAGCTCGTCCGCCAGGGGCGTACGCCGCGCTCGGCCCATGACCTCGAGCCTCACCGCGCCGTGCCCCACGAGCGCGGCGAGATTCAGCGCCGGTTCCGCTGCCGCAAGGCCCTCGAGGTAGGCGCCGAACGTCTTGAACTCGGGTGGGTCGCTCGGCCCGCCCACCAAGGTCGCCGACTCGTCGAACCCGGCCGGCGGCCAGGGTGAGGTCCCGCAGTTGCCGACGACGACCGACGTCACGCCCTGTCGCAGGGTGCTCGGCATCCACGGATCGACCAGCGGCCCAAGGTCGGAGTGGGTGTGGACGTCGACGAACCCGGGCGAGAGCACGCGGCCCACGGCCTCGATCCTCCGCACAGCCTCCGGCGGTTGCGCCGTTCCGTGGCCGACCCAGACGACGCGATCGTCCGATATGCCGATCGAACCGAGTGATCCGGGCGCGCCGGTGCCGTCGACCAGGAACGCGCCGGTGATCGTCAGGTCGAGCATCGGAGCGGCATCCTAGCCCGCCGCGCCAACGCCAGTACGCATGTGGCTATTCCGCGCGGATGGGCTCGAAGGTCCCGAGGGCGACGGGCCCGCCGACCCCACGGCCCCCCGGGGTCTCCGTCGATGCTGTTGAGAGAGGAAAAG
>JBDTNY010000065.1:0-4974 GCA_039933515.1 Actinomycetota bacterium | reverse complement strand
CAGGAGCCGTCGAAGCCCTTCGCGCGCGCCCATTGGTCGTCGGTCTTCTGCAGGTCGCGGAGCGTCACGTCGTTCGCGCACGTGTACCCGAGGATCACGCGGTAGGCGTCCTCGGCGCGGATATCGCGCGCGAGCCGGCCGATCACCACGGCGAGCTCGCCCTCGTAGTCCACGCGCTCGCTGACCGGCAGCAGCCGGATCGGGTCGAGCGGGCCGATGACCGCGGTGGACGGCTTGAGGAACAGGAGCGGCTCCTCGGGCACCACCATGTCGAACTCCGCAGCGTGTGCGGCGAAGTTCTTGCCGACGCACACGACCTTCGACGGAAGGATCGGCGCGAGCAGCTGGAGCTCGTCGAGCGGCAGCTCCTCGCCCGTGGGGATCGGCGCCTCGAAGAACGTGCCCTGCAGCACGCGGACGGTGTCGCTGCCGGGATCGGCGACGCCGGTCGCGATGCGGTCGCCATGACGGAACCTGAGGAGTCGCATGAAGGCCCGAGGCTATCGCATCCGCTTCGGCGCTCGGCCGGCCGGGTCACCCGACCTCGCTAGACTCGACGCGAAAGGGGGCGCGCATGGAACCAGGGAACGAGCACATCCTGCAGGAGCAGCACCGCTACTACGAAGACAGGGCGCACGAGTACGACGACGTCTGGTACCGGCGCGGCTCCTACGACATGGGGGTCGATGGCAACGCCCGGTGGTTCGAAGAGACCGCCCGGCTCGAAGTCGCCGTCGACGACCTCGACGTCTCCGGCCTGGTGCTCGAGCTCGCCTGCGGGACCGGACTGTTCACGCGGCATCTCGCCCCCCGTGCCCGGCGACTGATCGCCGTCGACGCGGCCGCCCCGGCGCTCGCCCTGAACCGCGAACGCGTGGCCGATCCCCGTGTCGAGTACGTGCACGCGGACCTGTTCGCCTGGGAGCCTCCCCTGGGCGTGCGGTTCGATTCGATCTTCTTCGCCTTCCTCGTCTCGCACATCCTGCCCGAGCGGTTCGAGGCGTTCTGGGACCGGCTCAAAGGATGGCTCGCACCGGGCGGCCACGTCTTCTTCTGCGATGACCTGGCGGGGGCCGAGACCCGAGCGTCCAACCCCGGCGAGAGCGTCGACGAGGGGCCGGACTTCGCGCACCGCCGTCGCCTAAGCGACGGGCGCGAGTACACCATCGTGAAGGTCTTCCACCGTCCCGAGGAGCTCCGCGACGCGCTCGCCGCTCTCGGCTGGAGCGTCGACATCCGGACTACGGGAGACGAGTTCTTCTACGCGGTCGCGCGTCGGACCGAGAGCGATACCGGCCCCCACCCAGGTCCGACCGGGGGTGACGGCACCTAGAGCGTGGCGCCGCCGGCGAACGTCGCGCCGACCTGACGCCAGTAACCGGCGATCATCTCGCGGGGCTCGAGCGCGGCGAGCTCGTCCCCTGGCGCGGCGTGCAGCGTGACCGTCGGCGAACCGGTGAAGACCGGCCCCAGCTCCACGTCCTGCGAGCGCATCGTGACGAGCTCGTCGAGGCTCGCGGGCTCGGCCGGATCGATGTGCGGCATCCACCGGGAGTGCAGCATCGGCAGGGCGTTCACGAACCCTCCGGACTCGCTCGCGCCCGTGAGGGTGAGCGTGACATCGGCCAGTCGCCGGTCGTTTGCCGCGAGCGTCGCGCTGAACACGGCGCCGGGCTCGAGGCGCGGACCAGCCTTGCCCACCGTGATGGGCCGGGACATCCAGATCGCGCCGAGCTTCTTCGGGTAACCCTGGTACCAGCCGCGCGCCAGGGCGAAGTCCTTGTCGACCCAGATGTACACGCAGCGCGAATAGGTCTCGCCGCCGTGCGTGCACCGCACGACCACGAACGCCTCCTTGTACTGGGAGCGCACGGGATCGAGCAGCTCCGCGCCCCCGTCCGAGCACGACTGCCAATCGGCCCAGATGATCGCCACGGCGCCGGGGTCCTCGTGGGCGAGACCCACGCCGTCGGGCAGAAGCGCCGCGACGTTGGCCGGATCGGTCCGGTACTCGACCGTGAGCACGTCACCGGAGTAGTGCCACGGAGGCGCCGGCACGATCGAGGCGCGGCCCTCGGGCGAACGCGGCAGCATGAATCCCTGCGACATGCGGCCTATCGTACGCTTCGGTCGTCAGCGACTCGTGAAGGGAGCCCACGACATGGAGACCCGGCGGATCCTGCTCGACGGCATGACCACCGGCGTGGTGCGCGAGGGCGGCGAATTGGTGGCCCCCGACGGCCGGACGATGCCGCTCGACGAACCCATCCACCTGCCCCCCGTCCTCCCGACCAAGGTGATCTGCGTCCACCTGAACTACGAGAGCCGCCGTGCCGAGTTCGGCGCGACGCTGGGGGCCGCGCCCACTTACTTCCACAAGCCGATCAGCGCGCTGAACGCCCACGGGGGCGAGATCGTGCGGCCGCCCCGATGCCGGTTCCTGAACTACGAGGGTGAGATCGGCATCGTGATCGGTGCGGAGGCGCGCCACATCTCCCCGGGCGAAGCTGCCGCCCATATCGCCGGCTACACGGTAGGGAACGACTTCGGGCTCCACGACTTCCGCGACACCGACGCCGGCTCGATGCTTCGCGTGAAGGGTAGCGACACGCTCTGCCCGCTCGGCCCGGGGCTCGTCGACGACTGGGACTTCCACGGCAAGCACATCGAGACTCGGGTGAACGGCGCCGTCGTGCAGTCGGGGAACACCGACGAGATGATCTGGGACATGCATTACCTCGTGGCCGACATCGCGCGAACGATCACGCTGGTGCCTGGCGATGTGATCCTGTCGGGGACCCCGGCGAACTCGCGGCCCGTCGAGCCCGGCGACACGGTGGAGGTCGAGGTCGAGGGACTGGGCACGCTCCGTAACGCGATCGTGGAGGGGAGCGTCGCGATCCGCGACGATGTGGGCGCGCAGCCCACGGAGAGCGAGGAAGTGACCTCGACCGCGTTCGGCGGCGACTGGGAGTTCCGCGGGATCCGCGCTCCGAGGAAGGACTAGGAACCATGGCCACGATGCGGTATCTGGTCGCCGATGTAGGCGCCGCGTTGTCGTTCTACGTCGGCGCGCTCGGCTTCGAGGAGGTGGAGCGGTACGGGCCGGCGATGGCGATCGTGCGCCGAGGTGACCTGAACCTCTGGCTCGCGGGTCCGATCAGCTCGGCCGCCAGACCGATGCCCGACGGACGCACGCCCGAGCCCGGCGGGTGGAACCGGGTCGTGATCGAGGTCGAGGACCTCGAGGGACGGATCGGGGACCTCGCCGCGACCGGCGCGGTGTTCCGCAACGAGGTGGTGGAGGGGCCGGGCGGGCGTCAGATCTTGGTGGAGGACCCGTCGGGCAACGTGGTGGAGCTCTTCGAGCCGGCATGAGCGCTGAGGCCGGGGGGACTCCGTCGCGCTGAAGGCGTAGTTTGTGCCCGACCGATCCGTGCGCGGTGTCTCGGAGCGCGAGGATCGCCACCACGGTCATGAGGGAGGCTCGATGGATACCAAGGGCAAGCGACTGCGGCTCCTGTTCCCCGACATCCACGGGATGGAGCGGGGCAAGTACCTGTTCGGCGATGTCGCCGAAGCGGGGCACGCGGCGTTCTGCATCGGGGTATACCCGCTCACGCATGACCGCGAGATCCTGCCCGTGCCCAACACCCAGTTCGATGTCGGCCTGCCCGACCTCGACGTCCAATTGGATCGCGACACGCTCCGCAACTCGTGGGAGCCCGACACGCTGATCGGGATCGGCGACGCCACGTTCCGGGGCAAGCCGACGCCGCTCGACCCACGCCAGGTGCTCCGTACTGCCGTCGACGCCTGGCGGGCGCGCGGCCTGGAGCCCCAGATCAGCTTCGAGCTCGAGTTCTACCTGATGGAAGCCGACGGGGGCGGCGGCTGGCGTCCGGTCTCGCTCCCCTCGCACCGGGTCTACGGCACGGGCATGTCGATCGACCCCAGCGGGTGCGTCGACGAGATGGTCACGACCGCGATCGCGTGCGGCTTCCCGGTGGAGACGTGGGGCAGCGAGTACGACGAGGCCGCCTATGAGGTCAACATCAAGTACGACGACGCGATCAAGGCCGCCGACGACGCCTTCGTCTTCAGGCTCTTGGTCCGCGAGATCGCGGCACGGCACGGCAAGCTCGCGACGTTTCTGGGTCGTCCGATGAACGACCGCGGCGGCAGCGGGATGCACGTGAACTTCAGCTTCCGGCGCGAAGACGGATCTAACGCGTTCCATGATCCGCACGACCCCGAGGGTCTCTCGGACCTCACGCGGCACTGCGCGGCCGGCGTGCTCGCGCACCACGCCGGGATGGCCGCGATCTTGGCCCCGCACGTGAACGCCTACAAGCGACTGCAGCCCGACATGCTGAACGGCTACTGGGCGATCTGGGGGCACGACGACCGGAGCGTGACCGTTCGCGTTCCGCCGGCGCGCGGCGGGCAGACCCGGCTCGAGCAGCGCACCGCAGACGCCGCGGCGAACCCCTATCTGGTGGGCGCCGCCGTGTTGAACGCCGCCCGGTTCGGGGTCGAGGACGAGATGGGGCTCGGCCCGCCCCAGACCGTGGGAGGAGCGCCCGACAGCGACGTGTGCATCCCGCCGACGCTCGCCGCCGCCCTTGAGGTCCTGAACGCCGACACGCGGCTCGTGGAGGCGCTCGGCCCTGAGTTGGTCGAGGCCTTCACGATCTTGAAACGCGGCGAGTGGGATCGGTATGCGAGCGCCGTGGAGGACACGTCGGCGACCGAGGTCAGCGACTGGGAGCTGCGCTACTACCTGCCGTTCTACTGAGTCGGTGGGTGGGAGGCCGATACCCGGGTGGGTTGCCCGTAAGCTCCGTGCGGCTGCAAAATACCGGCCTCCGACCGACGTGAGAGGGGCACCGCGGATGGGTGACGTGCTCGGCGAGATCGACCTGGTGAACCCCGACAACTACGTCGAGCGGGTCCCGTTCGAGTGGTTCGATC
>JBDTNY010000064.1:0-9918 GCA_039933515.1 Actinomycetota bacterium | reverse complement strand
GGCACGATCACGCCGCTCGACGACGACTACCTGTGGCGCGTGAACGACCACGGCAAAACGATCCGCGAGATCCGCCGCTGGTCGAAGAACGACGCCGAGGCCTACGAGGAGTACGGCCAGCTGATGGCCGAGATGGCGCGCTTCATCAAGCCGATCCTCTCGATCGTCCCGCCCGACCCCGGCAAGATCTCGCCGCGCGACTGGCTGCCGCTCGGCCCGCTCGCGAAGTCGTTCAAGGAGCTGCCGCAGAAACTGCAGACCACCTTCATCCAGCTGATGACGATGAGCGCGGCCGACTTCCTGGACCAATGGTTCGAGACCGAGCCGCTGAAGGCCACGATGAGCGCTTCGGGCATCATCGGCACGTTCCAGGGGCCGCGCTCGCCCGGCACGGCCTACGTGCTGCTCCACCACTACATGGGCGAGATCGACGGCGCCTTCCGCGCCTGGGGCATCCCCAAGGGCGGCACGGGCGGCATCAGCTACTCGATCGCGAACGCCGCGCTCTCGCTGGGCGCCGAGATCCGCACCGAGACCAAGGTCACGAACATCATCACCAAGGGCGGCCGCGCGATCGGCGTGGCGCTCGAGGGCGGCGAGGAGGTCCATGCCGACGTCGTGATGTCGTCGCTCGACTCCAGGTGGACGTTCATCCACCTGCTGGAGAAGGGCATCCTGGACCCCGAGTTCGAGTCCGACGTGATGCGCTACAAGTACCGCGGCTCGAGCGGCAAGGTGAATCTCGCACTCGACGGTCTGCCCGAGCTTGCGTGCAAGCCTGGCCGCGGTGAGTGGCTGCGCGGCGCGATCTCGTTCTCGCCGAGCCTCGACTACATGGAGCGCGCGTACGACGACGCGAAGTACGGGGAGTTCTCGAAGCGCCCGTACATCGACTGCATCATGCCGACGCTCGTCGACCCGTCGATGGCGCCCCCGGGCAAGCACACGATGAGCTGCTTCGTGCAGTACGCGCCGTACCACCTGGCCGGCGACAACGAATGGACGCCCGAGCGACGCGACGCGTTCGGCGAGACCGTGATCGACACGCTCGAGGAGCGGTTCCCCGACATCCGCAGCAAGATCGTCGGCAAGCTCGTGCTCTCGCCCAAGGACATCGAGGACTGGACCGGCCTGTCGGAGGGGAACATCTTCCAGGGCGAGCTCTCCTTGGAGCAGCTGTTCTTCAACCGGCCGGTGCCGGGATGGGCTCGATACCGCACGCCGGTCCCCGACCTGTGGATGTGCGGGTCGGCCACGCACCCCGGGGGCGGCATCATGGGTGCCAACGGCCGCCTCGCGGCGCTCGAGTACCTGAAAGAGAAGAAGAAGGGACGGAGGGCGGCCTGATGGCGAAGCCGCAGATCGTCGTCATGGGTGCGGGTCACAACGGCCTCATCGTCGCCGCCTACTTGGCGAAGGCCGGGCACAAGGTCACCGTGCTCGAACGCTCCTCGGAGGCCGGCGGAATACTGCGGAACACCGAGATCGCGCCCGGCTTCACCGCGCCGGGGATCGGCCACACGGTCGGTCGCTTGCGCGAGAGCGTGATCAGGGACCTGAAGCTCATGCAGCACGGCCTCGAGCTGCTCACGCCCGACGTGCGGATGTTCGCCCCGCAGCCCGATGGCTCGGCCGTCACGTTCTGGGGCGAGGCGGAGCGCACGGCAAGTGAGATCCGCGCACGCAACCCGAAGGACGCCGACGCGTACCTGGCGTTCGACAAGAAGGTTCGCGTGATCGCGAGCTTCCTGGCGTACATCAACGTCGCGACGCCGCCCGACGCCAAGAGCCCGTCCCTGTCTGACGCGATCATGGGGCTGAAGCTCGGCAAGGCGTTCAAGGACATCGGCGCGGTGGCCGGGCGCGAGACGATCCGCTCGCTCCCGATGGCGGTGGCCGACCTGGTGCAGGAGATCTTCGATGACGAGGCCCTGAGGGGGCCGCTGTCGACCCGCGGGGTCAAGTTCACCGCCACGGGGCCCTGGGCGGCGGGCACCGCCGCCGTCTTCCTGAACGACTCCGCCGGCAACGACGGGGGAGCACCGGGCGAGGCGACGTTCGCGAAAGGCGGCTCCGGCGCGCTCGCCGCGGCGCTGGTCAAGGCGGCCGAGTCGTACGGCGTCACGATCCGCACCGGCGCCGAGGTCACGGAGATCCGCACGACGAACGGCCGCGTGGTGGGCGTGAAGCTGGCCGACGGCTCGCAGATCGACACGAAGGCCGTCGTGACGGCCGCCGACCCCAAGCGCACGCTGAACCTGTGCGACCCTGTCGAGCTCGGCCCGCACATGGTGTGGCGCGCGAACAACATCCGCACGCCGGGCGCCACCGCCAAGGTGAACCTCGCGCTGAGCGGCCTGCCCACGTTCAACGGCGCCGACGACGTCGACCGGCTCAAGGGCCGGATCGTGATCGGCACGTCGATCGACCACGTCGAGAAAGCGAAGGACGCCGTGAAGTACGGGCATCTCGCCGAGGAGCCGTGGCTCGAGGCCACGATCCCGACGCTCGTGGACCCATCGCTCGCGCCCGAGGGCAAGCACGTGATGAGCGTGCTGGCCGAGGGCGCGCCGCGGCACCTGCGCGACTCGACGTGGGACGCCGAGCGCGACCGCCTGGGCGACGTCACCGTGAAGACGCTCGAGCGGTTCGCACCCGGTCTGGGCGAGCTGATCGAGGCCCGCGAAGTGATCACGACCGAGGACTTCGAGACCGAGTACGGCCTGTCGGGGGGGCACGTCTACCACGCGGAGCCGGGCCTTGATCAGTTCTTCGCTTGGCGGCCGCTGGCGGGGGAGGCGCGCTACAAGCTCGTCTTCGACGGCCTGTACCTGGCTGGCTCCGGTGCCCACCCGGGCGGCGGTGTCACGGGCGGACCGGGTTCGAACGCGGCCCGCGCGATCCTGGGCGACCTCGATTAGGCGACGCGGTCGTCAGCCGCTGGATGATGGTCTACGTTCAACTTATCGACTACATGACTGGAGAAACGCATCTCTACGTAGTGGGCGCGGACTCAGGCACCGTGTTGGCAAAGCAGACCAGCAACACAGTTGCGACGGCTGTGGGTGAACAAGGCGTTCGACGCATATACGGCACAGCTTTGGCAGACCCGGGAGTGGCGGCGGTAGCTGGGGAACAATTTTCCGTGTCCGCGGACGCGATACCTTTCTCGACCAAGGGTGGGCCGTGCGCAGAAGGCGCACCGGTTGGCCATCGCTGCCTGTACGGGACGATCTTCACCCCGGAGGCCGAGATCTCCGTGTTTGCGGATCTGACCGGCGCGAGCCTCGAAGACTGGAGCGTCGAGAAGGATGGCACCTGATCGCGCTGATCGGCTGAAGAGACTTCAGGGCCGCTACGCTGAGTTCAGCGCATCCGAGACCCAGCTCAGGCCGGGCAGGGGCCGATGACCGCCTCGATACCGTCGTGGTCGGAGCCGGGCACCTGATAGGTGTCGGCGCCCACCCCGCACCAATCCTGCGGGATGAACAGGTGGTCGATGCGCAGCTGGAAGATCGGCCAGATCTCGCCGTGGTAGGTCGAGCGGGGCCACCCGCTCGTGCGCATCGCATCGCGGAACGCTCCGTCGAGGATCCGGTAGCTGAGCGTGCGGTCGCTCATGTTCATGTCGCCCATCAGGATCGTGGGATCGGTCTCGCCCTGGATGTCGCGGATCAGCCGCTCGGTGAACGCGCGCTGCTGCTCGAACGTCGTGTCGTGGAACGGGTTCAACCCATGCGCCAGGTACACGATCAACCGCCCGTACGGACCGTCGACCGCGACCCGCATCACGCGTGACGCGTTCAGGTTCCGCGGCGTCTCCAACCGGGTCACCGGGAACCGCGACCGCAGGCCGAGCTCGCCGGTGGTCACGCCGTATGGGAACTGCGGCTGTTGCGAGAGTTCCGACCAGAAGGTCCCGTCGTCGCGCATCTCGACCACGCCCAGGATGTCGGGTTGCCGACGGACCAGCACGTCGACCGCGGCCGAGATCTCCTCGTTGAACTCGTAGACATTCGCGGAGGCCACGCGCAACGGCGAGTTCGGGAACTCCGTGGAGCGCGGCATCCGGGGGGCGAGCGTGGCGATCAGCGTCACCGCGATCACCGACACCCCGACCGCCGCGAGGATCGGCCGGACGAGCACCACGGCCAGGACGAATAGGGTGAGCGCGGCCACCACCCCGAAGACAGGGAGCGCCACGTCCACCGCGTCGATCGGGCCTCCGCCCGCTCGCAGCACGAACCACAGCCAGGGCGCGGCGACGGCGGCGGCCCCGAGCCAGGTGACGCGATGACGGCGCCGCGCGCTTGGGGAAGGGGTGGGCATCGTCCGAGGAGCCTACCGGCGCAACGCCTCGCGAGGTGTGTCCGAACCGTGACTTCTGAGAAGGACCGCGGCGCTGCTGCTGTGGCAGACTCGCGCGCATGACCGACGCACCCGATTTCCGACTCGAGCACAGCGAGCTGCGCGGCGAGGACGAGTTCAACGAGTTCGAGAGCACCGACCTGCCTTACTACTCAGACTGGCACGGCTCCTTCGAGAAGCGGCCGTGGGCGACCGACGATGAGACGCTCCGTGCCGCGAATGCCGACGTCGCGATCGTGGGGGCGCCGTTCGACGAGGGCGTGTCGTCGCGACCGGGCGCCCGGTTCGGCCCGCGCGCGATCCGGATGGCGCCTACGGCGTGGAGCCACGAGTACGCCTGGTCGATCCAGCTCGAGGCTGAGCCGTTCACCGACCTGCGCGTCGTGGACGCCGGCGATGCCCCGATCGTACCCACGCGGTTCGAGCGGTCCCTCCGCGTGATCCACGAGAAGGTCTTCCGCGTTGCCGAATGCGGGCCGATCCCGATCGTCCTGGGCGGCGACCACTCGATCACGTATCCGAGCGCGGCCGCCGTCGCGCGGCACGTCTGGCCGCGGAAGGTCGGCGTCGTGCACTTCGACGCGCATGCCGACACGGGCGCCGACCAATGGGGGAACCTCCACGCGCACGGCCAGCCTATGCGGCGGCTGATCGAGGAGGGCTGGGTCGCCGGCAAGAACTTCGTCCAGGTGGGACTCCGCGGCTACTGGCCCGAGAAGGAGACCTTCGACTGGATGCGTGAGCAGGGGCTGCGCTGGCACACCATGGTGGAGATCGAGGAGCGCGGATCCGAGGTAGTGATCGCCGACGCGATCGCCGAGGCGCTCGACGGACCGGACTGCATCTACCTCAGCGTCGACATCGATGTGGTCGACCCGGGGATGGCGCCGGCCACCGGCACGCCCGAGGCCGGCGGGATGCTCTCCCGCGAGATCCTCCGCGCGGTGCGACAGATCGTCGGCCAGGTCGACCTCGTCGGCATGGACGTGGTCGAGGTGGCGCCGCCCTACGACCACGCCGAGATCACGGCGATCCTCGCGCACCGCGTCGTGATGGAGGCCATCAGCGCGCTCGGCAAGAAGAAGAACGACGCGTCGTGAGCGGGGCCGAGGGGCACGAGCAGGAGCTTGCCGACAACCGGAAGCTCTGGGATGCATGGACCGCGATCCATACGGCCGGCGAGTTCTACGACGTCCGGCGGTTCCGCGACGACCCGACCGACGTGCGGATCGAGCCGTGGGAATGCCAGGAGGTCGGCGATGTCACCGGCAAGACCCTGCTGCACGTCCAATGCCACTTCGGGCTCGACACGCTGTCGTGGGCGCGCCTGGGCGCCGCCCAGGTGACGGGTGTGGACTTCAGCGAGCCCGCGATCGCCTTCGCGAACGAGCTCGCGTCAGAGACCGGCCTCGCCGACCGGGCGAGGTTCTTCGTCTCGAACGTGTACGACCTGCCGGGGCCGCTCGAAGGCGAGACCTTCGATGTCGTGTACACGGGCCGCGGCGCGCTGGGCTGGCTGCCCGACTTGGCGCCGTGGGCCCGGGCGGTCGCGTCGTTCGTGAAGCCCGGCGGCATCTTCTATATCCACGAAGGTCACCCGGTCATGTGGGCGGTCGACGACGACCAGACCGAGCCGAACGGGCTGCGGCTCGGCTACGACTACTGGGGCGGGGAGACGCTCTCGTTCCCGGTGGAGGGCTCGTATGCCGACCCCGAGGCCGACGTCGGCGCCGAGGTCGAGCACGGATGGAACCACTCGCTCGGCGAGATCGTGACGGCGCTCGCCTCGAACGGCCTGCGGATCGAGCTCCTCGACGAGAAGCGCGTGCTCGACTGGCCCGCGAACTTCCTGCGGAGGCTCGACACCGGCCACTACGGGTTCCCGCCGGAGCAGCGCGGCTCGATCCCGCTGATGTACTCGCTCCGCGCTCGCAAGGACGCCTGAGCCCTCAAGCGGGCTCGCGCCCGGGTCGAAGCCTCACGTGTGATCGAACCCACGCCCGCAGGGGGCGAGCCCACGCACGCGTTCAGGCGGCTCGTCGACAACGTCGAGCGCGTGATCGCGGGGAACCGTGACGCCGTCGAGACAGCCGTGGTCTGTCTGTTCGCCGACGGCAACCTCCTGCTGGAGGGCGTGCCCGGGGTCGGCAAGACGACCCTCGCCCGAGCGCTCGCCCGTTCGATCGGCGGCGAGTTCAGCCGCGTGCAGGCCACACCCGATCTGCTGCCCAGCGATCTCACCGGCATCAGCGTGTACGACCAGGCACACGGCGAGTTCCGGTTCGTACCAGGGCCGGTGTTCGCGAACGTCGTGTTGGTCGACGAGATCAACCGGACCACGCCCCGGACCCAGTCGGCGCTGCTCGAGCCGATGGAGGAGCGCCAGGTCACCGCCGAGGGCACGACCTACCCGCTGCCCGTCCCCTATCTCGTGATCGCGACCGAGAACCCGATCGAGCAGGAAGGCACCTACCCGCTGCCCGAGGGCCAGCTCGACCGGTTCGCCCTGACCGTGCAGGTCGGGTACCCGGCGCGCGAGAACGCGAGTGACGTGGTGCGGCGCCAGCTCACGAGCCACCCGCTCGCCGCGCTCGAGCAGGTGCTGACGCCCGACGAGGTCCTCGCGTGCCAGCGCGCGGTGCGCGACGTGCATGTCGACGACACCGTGCTCGACTACGTCGTCGCGATCGTGCAGGCCACCCGCGAGGCGCCCGAGATCGCCCTGGGCGCCTCACCGCGCGCGACGGTCTCCCTCACACGCGCTGCACAGGCGAAAGCCGTTGCGGAAGGCCGCGAGTATGTGCTGCCTGACGACGTGAAGGCGCTCGCACCGGCCGCCCTCGGGCACCGGCTCGTCTCGCGTCAGTCCCGCGGCGGTGCCGCCGTCGCCCGCGACGTGGTGCGCCGGTTGCTCGACGAGGTCCCCGTCCCGCTGCGGGCCGCCGGAAGGGGTTGACCGTGCCGCGCCTGCGCAAGCGGGCCGTGGGGATGTCGATCGGCGCCGCCCTCCTGTTCTTCCTGGGCACGAACGTACAGGCGGGCTGGCTCTTCGTGATCGCCGCGCTGCTGCTGGGGGCCGTCGTGGCCGGGTCGATCCTGCCCGCCCGGATGGTGCGCCGCCTCGAGGTCGAGCGGCACGCGCCCGCCGAGGTCCATCAGGGCGACGACGTGCTCGTGGAGCTCAGCGTCACGAACCGTGGCCGGGGGATGCGGCTGGGCGTCGTCGCGTCGGATCCCTTCCTCGAACCCGTCGACGTAACCGTCCCATCGCTCGCATCGGGGGAGCGCGCGGAGGTCGCGACGCGCCGCCGGGCCACGCGCCGGGGACCTCAGGGCGGCGCACCGGTCGGGCTCCGGTCGACGGCGCCGTTCGGTGTGGCGGAGCATCGCCGGACGGTGCACGACGTGTCGGGCACCGAGACGCTGGTGCTCCCGGCCGTGTTCCCGATCGGCGTGCTCCCGTTCGTACGATCGGCCGCGACGCAGGCGCACGCGATCCACACGCTGCCGCGGCGCGGGCAAGGGCCCGACTACCTCGGGATCCGCGAGTACCGCCCCGGGGACTCGATGCGGCACGTGCATTGGCCCTCGACGGCTCGTACCGGCGTGGTGATGGTGCGTGAGTTCGAGGAGGAGCAGACGCGCAGGCTCGCGATCGTGATCGACGCGTCGCTCGACGAGGGAGACGCGTGGACCGTGCTGGATCGCGTGTGCGCGGCAGCCGCCTCTGTCGCGCTCGCGGCAACGGCGCAGGGACACGGCGCGCGGCTGATCGCAGGCACGCACGACGGCCCCGAGGTCGTGAGCCGGGCCGACGAGGACCACCTGTTGCGGTACCTGGCGCTCGTGATGCCCGCCGGGCCGACGTTCGCGGCGCTGCTCGCCGGCCTCGGCCCCGAGCTCCGCGGCGTCGAGACCGCGGTGTTGATCGCGCCCACCTGGAACGCGAACGCAGCCGCCGGAGGGCTGCCCGCGGCGGTGGCGGCGCTCGCCGACCGGATGCCCACGGTGGTGGCGATCCTCGTGACGACCGACCCGGAGGAGTCCGGGCGGCGTGCCCTCGACGACGCCGGGACCGACGCGCTCGCGCGGTCGCTGCGCGCGGCGGGAGCCGACGTCGTGACCTGGGGTGAGGGTCAGGACCTCGCGGCCCGTCTCGCCGGCCGCGAGGAGGCGCGCCCGGCATGAGGTTCGAGCTGAAGCGCCCCACCGGCCCGCCCGAGGATTCGATCCCGGTGCGCGTGGTCGTGGTCCTCGCGGTCGAGGTCGCGATCGCGTCCGTGGTGGCGCAGCATGCCGTGGAGGCGCCGGTCGCGTTCGCCGCGCTGGTGCTCGCTCCGCTCGGTTACCTCGTCTCCTACCGCAGGCGCCACCGGGGAAACCTGGCGCTCAAGCTCGCGATCACCGTGGCGCTCCTGGCTGCGACCGGACAGTTCCTCTCGTCGGTTCGGCTGGCCACGAACGTCGACGCGGCCCGGCTCCCCCTCGCCGCGCTCTTCCTCTGGGTGCAGGTGCTGCACGCGTTCGACGTGCCGCGCCGCCGAGACCTGTCGTTCTCGATGATCTCCAGCTTGATCCTGGTGGCCGAGGCGGGCGCGCTCTCGCTCACGACCTCGTTCGTGTGGTTCCTCGCGCCGTGGGCCGGACTCTGTGGCACCTGGCTCTTCCTGTCGTCGCGGCCGCGTCCCGACGAGGTGGCGATCCCGGTGTCGGTGCGCCGCGTGCGGCACGGCGACCGGCGTCGCCGCACGGCACCGGTTCGGGCCGTCGTCGTGCCCGGGACCGCCGCGGTGCTCGGCGCCTTCCTCGTGTTCCTGGTGATGCCCCGGGTGCCCGGATCGTTCGTGAAGACGCCGCCGTTCTCGATCCAACACGCCACGCAGCTGCAGGCGTTCGACGGCGGGATCCAGAACCCCGGGCTCGCGTCGCAGGCGGGCGACGGCGTCGTCGACTTCTCGTCCGACGCGTATCCGGGGTTCGGCGACGTCGTGGACCTGCGCGCGCGAGGACGACTCTCGGACGAGATCGCCTTCCGGGTGCGGACCTCGCAGGCCGCGCTCTGGCGCGCGGAGACGTTCGACACCTTCGACGGGACCCTCTGGACGATCGCGGACGACCGGACCGATCCGGTCGCCCAGGGGTTCGACATCGGGTCGTTCGAGCTCGCCCGGGACGCCGGCCAGGGCGCCACGCTCGGTACGAACGAGGTCACGCAGACCTTCTACATCGATACCCCGCAGCCCAACGTGCTCTTCGCCGCCGCGAACGCACGAACGGTCTACTTCCCCTCGGGTGGCCTCCGGGTGGATCGGTCGGGGTCGATCCGGTCGCCGATCGCGCTGGACGAGGGTCTCGTGTACTCGGTGGTGTCCGACGTCCCCATCGCCGAGGCGGACGGCTTCCGGCGCGCCGACGGGCCGGTGCCGTCCGCACTCGCGGCCCGCTATCTCCAGTTACCGGCATCGTTGCCCTCGCGGGTGGAGAGCCTCGCGAGGCGGATCACCGCGGGCCTCACGAACGACGTCGAGCGCGCGGACGCGATCGAGTCGT
>JBDTNY010000063.1:0-4702 GCA_039933515.1 Actinomycetota bacterium | reverse complement strand
GGGATCGTGGACTTCATCGTTGCCGACGCGGAAGAGGCGCGGGTCGCCTATGACCGGCCGCTCGACGTGATCGAAGGCCCGCTGATGGACGGCATGAAGATCGTCGGAGACCTGTTCGGCGCCGGGAAGATGTTCCTGCCCCAGGTCGTCAAGAGCGCGCGCGCGATGAAGAAAGCGGTCGCGCACCTCGAGCCGTTCATGGAGGAGGAGAAACGCCTCGTGATCCGCGCCGGCGGCACCGCGAAGCCGCAGGGTCGCCTCGTGACCGCCACCGTGAAGGGCGACGTGCACGACATCGGCAAGAACATCGTGGGCGTCGTGCTGGGCTGCAACAACTACGAGGTGATCGACCTGGGCGTGATGGCAGCCGCCGACCTGATCTTGGACACCGCGCTCGACGAGGGCTGCGACATCGTGGGGCTGTCCGGGCTGATCACGCCCTCCCTCGACGAGATGGTGAACGTCGCGAAAGAGATGCAGCGGCGCGGCATGCAGCTGCCGCTCCTGATCGGTGGGGCGACGACGTCGCGCCAGCACACGGCCGTCCGGATCGCGCCCGCCTACGGGCAGCCGGTCGTGCACGTGCTCGACGCGTCACGGGTGGCGGGCGTGGTCTCGGCGCTGCTCGACCCCGAGCGCAAGGCCATTCTGACCGCCGAGAACCTCGAGCTCCAGGAGCGGCTCCGGGCCCAGCACGCGGAGCGGGAGCGCACCCCGCTGCTCCCCTACCGGCTCGCGATCGTGAACCGCACGGCGGTCGAGTGGCGGGCAGAGCATGTGCCGACGCCTTCGTTCACCGGGCTTCGAGTGGTCGAGCCGGCCCTCGAGGTGCTCCTCCCGTTCATCGACTGGACGTTCTTCTTCACGGCGTGGGAGCTGAAGGGCCGGTTCCCCCAGATCCTCGATCACCCGGCCCACGGCGAGGCCGCGCGCGCGCTCTACGGTGACGCGACCGAGTTGCTCGATGAGATCGTGGCGCAGGGATCGATCCAGGCGCGCGGCGTGTACGGCTTCTGGCCGGCAACGGCCGAAGGCGACGACATCGTGTTGGAGAACGGCGTGACCTTCCCGATGCTCCGTCAACAGGTCGACAAGGGTGGTGAACGGCCGAACCGGTCGCTCGCGGACTTCGTGGCGCCGGCCGAGCTCGGCCTCGGCGATCACCTGGGGGCCTTCGCGGTGACGGCCGGTCTGGGCGCCGACGAGCTCGTGAAGCGATACGAGGCGGACCACGACGACTACCGCGCGATCATCGTGAAAGCGCTCGCCGACCGGCTCGCCGAGGCGTTCGCGGAGTACCTGCATCAGGAGGCGCGGATCGCCTGGGGCTACCAGGAAGCCCCCCTGCCGAACGACGAGCTCGTCGGGGAGCGCTACCGGGGTATCCGGCCGGCGTTCGGGTATCCCGCCTGCCCGGACCACAGCCTCAAGCGCCGGTTGTTCGACCTCCTGCGCGCGCCCGAGGTCGGGATCGACCTCACCGAGCACTTCGCGATGACTCCGGCCGCGAGCGTGTCGGGTCTCTACTTCGCCCATCCCGAAGCTCGGTATTTCAACGTGGGCCGCATCGGCAAGGATCAGGTCGAGGAGTACGCGCGCCGGGTGGGCGAGAGCGTCGACGAGGCCGAGCGTTGGCTGCGCCCGAACCTGGCCTACGACCCCGACTAGCGGGGCGGCGATCGGACCTTCCGGCGGGGGGTCGCTCGGCCGTTGCCGTCGCGACGAGCGTCTGCGCAAGGTGAGTTCGCGAGGCTCGGGACGCCATGACCCAGGCCGCAACGATCGAGGAGCGCACGATGGTGACCGAGGCGGTCGACACAGGGTTCCGGGGGATCGAGCTGCTCGAACAGCCCCTGCTGAACAAGGACACGGCGTTCACCGAAGAAGAGCGCGACCGGCTGGAGCTCCGCGGGTTGCTCCCCGCGCGCGTCACCACCCTCGAGGAGCAGGTGGCCCTCGAGATGGAGCACTTACGGCGTAAGGACGACGACCTCGAACGCTTCATCGGACTCGCGGCGTTGCAGGACCGCAACGAAACCCTCTATTACCGCGTGCTGGTCGATCACCTCGAAGAACTGATGCCGATCGTCTACACACCGGTCGTGGGACAGGCGTGCCAGGACTTCAGTCACATCCTGCGACGACCGCGCGGTCTGTGGATCACGCCCGACGACGAGGATCGGATCCCCGATCTCCTCCGCAACGCATGGCTCGACGACGTCCGGCTCATCGTCGCCACCGACAATGAGCGGATCCTCGGGCTGGGCGACCTCGGGGCGGGCGGCATGGGGATCCCGGTCGGCAAACTCGCCCTCTACACCGCCGGCGCCGGGATCCACCCCGCGCGCACCTTGCCGGTCTCGCTCGATGTGGGCACCGATACCGAGCGTTTGCTCGCGGACCCCTTGTACCTCGGCTGGCCGCACCCCCGCCTGCGTGGCGAGGCGTACGACCGATTCATCGAGGCGTTCGTCGAGGCGGTGAACGAAGTGTTCCCGCACGCGGTGCTGCAGTGGGAGGACCTCAAACAGCACAACGCGATCCGCATCCTGGACCGGTACCGGCGTCGCATCACGAGCTTCAACGACGACATGCAGGGCACAGCCGCCGTCGTGATGGGCGGGATATTGACCGCGCTCCGACGGCTCGACGCACCCCTGTCCGAGCAGCGGCTCGTCTTCTTGGGAGCGGGGGCCGCCGGCATCGGTATCGCTCGCCTGGTTCGGTCGGCGATGCGTGCCGAAGGGGCCGACGAGCTCACGATGCGGCGCGCGATCGCGATGCTCGACTCGCACGGTCTCGTCTTCGACGATCGCGACCCGCTCGACGACGACAAGCGAGAGATGGCCCTTGGCGCGAAGGAGCTCTCCCACCATGGGTTCGACGCGTGCGAGCCGCAGGCCCGGTACGACCTCGAGACCGTGATCCGGCGTGTACGCCCCTCGATCCTGATCGGGACGAGCGGCACGCCCGGCGCCTTCACCGAGCCGGCGATCCGTGCGATGGCCGAGGCCGTACCCACCCCGGTCGTCCTCCCGCTTTCCAACCCCACGTCGAAGACCGAGGCGCTGCCCAGCGACATCATGGCGTGGTCAGGTGGCCGGGCGCTCGTTGCGACCGGCAGCCCGTTCGATCCGGTGGACCATGAGGGCCGCCCCCACTTGATCGGTCAAGCCAACAATGCCTTCGTCTTTCCGGGGATCGGCTTGGGGACGATCGTCAGCGAGGCGCGCGAGGTGCCCGATGCGTTCTTCTTGGCAGCCGCCGAGACCCTGGCTCTGTGTACCGAAGAGAGCCGGCTAGCCCAAGGCGCGCTCTATCCGTCGCAGTCGGACCTGCGCCGCGTATCCCGCGCGATCGCGATCCGCGTGGTTCGCGAAGCGCGTGACCTGGGGATCGGGCGGCACCTAGACGACGACGAGATCGAGTCGGCGGTCGACGCCGAGATCTGGGAGCCCGTGTATCCCGAGATGGTCTGACGGCGCTCGCTCGCAGCGCTCCGGGGACTAACGTTGCGCCGGTGGACACGGAGCTGACGCCGCCCGCGGCCTCATCGACATCGTCCTCGCCCACGCATCGGCATCGGCTAGCGCGGCGTCGCTCGAACCGCTGGACTCAGTGGAACGAGTTGCCGCAGGCGCAGCCGCCCTGGGCCGCCGGGTTGTCGATCGTGAAGCCCGACTGCTCGAGCGAGTCCACGAAGTCGACCGTGGCCTGCGAGAGGTACGGCACGCTCATCTTGTCGACCACGATCTTCACGCCGAACTGATCGAGCGTCTCGTCCTTCTCGGTGAGCTGGTCGTCGAGGTACATCGCGTACCGAAGGCCCGAACAACCGCCGGGCGAGACGGCGACGCGGAGCGCGATGTCCTCGCGGCCCTCTTCGACCAGGAGCTCCTTCACCTTGCCTGCGGCAGCTTCGGTCAGCGTGATCATCGGGTCCTCCGGGGAGTTCGCGGGCGGTTGACGTTGCCCTCCATGATAGCCCGTCGCGGGATCGGCGAGGGTCACCGATCTTCGGTGAACGCGGCGGTGGTCGCCTCGCTCACTCGCAGCAGGTCTGCCGGGGTAAGCGGGAACACCGAATCCGGGGTGCCCGCGGCCGCCCAGACGAGGTCATAGCCGAGCAGGCCCCCGTCGATGAACGCCCGCACGGTCTGCGTGTGCCCGAACGGCGGGGTGCCGCCGACCGCGAACCCCGTGGCCTCACGGGCCTCCTCGGGGGTGGCACGGCGGACCTCGCGGGCGCCGGTGACCGCGGCCAGCTTCGACTCGTCGACGCGGTTGCGACCGGACGTGAGGGCCAGCACCGCCGCGCCGTCGGCCATGAAGATCAGCGACTTCACGATCTGGCCGACGTCGCACCCGATCGCCCGGGCGGCGGCCTCCGCGGTCTTCGTCCCTTCAGGGAACCGCCGCACCTCCGGGTGCAGCCCGAGCGCACGCGCGCCTTCGCTGAATCGCTCGATCGCCGAGCTCATCGCGCCACACCGGCCGGCAGGTCGGTGGCGAGCTCACTCGCGAGGAGCTCCAGGGAGCGCCGGGCATCTCCGAGCGCTGCTTCCTCGCCGAACCTGTCCACCAGAGATCGCACGGTCACGCCCTCGGGCTCGACCTCTGCGCGCCCGCAGAGCACCGCGACCGGCACCGAGAGCAGCGACGCGAGCCCGATCACGCCGGCGGGCACCTTCCCGTAGAGCGA
>JBDTNY010000062.1:0-6708 GCA_039933515.1 Actinomycetota bacterium | reverse complement strand
ATCTTCCCGGTGATCTCGGTCTGGGAGGTCGAGGAAGGCTGGGAGATCGAAGAGGCCACCGTTCGCCGGCCACTTCCGTCGGCGCTCCCGTCGCCCGCCGTCGCCGTATCGACCGTGGAGGGGCTCTCATGAGGCGCCTGCTCGCCGTCGCCGGTTTCGGGGCCGTCTTCGCGGCGCTCGGGATCGCACCGGCGCATGCCGCAAGCGTCGCCACGTCGATCACCGTCGACCGGACGGCCGTGACCGTGAGCGGCGAACCCGTGGAGCTCCACGTTCGCCTGCGCGATGCATCCGGCCACCCCGTCGCAGGCGCACTGGTCCGGCTTTTCGTCCCGGTCCAGTTCATGGGTGAAACCAAGAACGAGATCGTAGGCGAGAGCACGACGAACGATGCCGGACGCGCCGCGATCCGGTTCGCGCCCGCGCAGACCGGACAGCTCGAAGGCACCCTCGAGTACTGGGGATCGGCCGGCTACGCCCCCTCGGAGGCGACCCTGTCGTTCGACGTCCAGCAGGCGGCCGCGGTCTACCACCCCGAGCCCGTGGGCCTCCAGGCATGGTGGGCCCGCAGCTATCTGATCCTCGTCCCGTTCGCCGTGATCTGGACGATCTACCTATTGCTCCTCTGGCTCGTCACGCGGGTCAGGCGGGCGGGCGCAGCGGCGTCAGCGCCAACCGATATCGCCGCAACGAGTTGAAGGAGGGAACCATGAGAGGCACCAGATACCTGCTGAAGGGGATGGCGATGGTCGCCGCGCTGACGCTGATCCTTGCCGCGTGCAGCTCGAGCGACAGCTCATCCACCACGACGACCAGCACGACCGATGCTGCGGCCACGACCGCGAGCGAGGCGCCGATCTCGGCCGCGACCGAGGGCACCCCCGTCGCGGTGACCGTGGGCGAGACCGACGTCCAGCACATGTACATGAAGCTCGACACCGAGACGGTGCCGGCCGGGATGGTGACGTTCTCGGTCACGAACGAAGGGGTCAAGAAGCACGAGTTCGTCGTGCTGTCGACCGACATCATGGCCGGCGACCTCCCGCTCAAGGGCGACGAGGTCGTCGAGGACGACTACGTCGCGATCGACGAGATCGGCGAGCTGCCCCCGGGCGAGACCCTGACCCTGACCGTCGACCTCGCCGCCGGACACTACGCCCTGATCTGCAACCTGAAGGGTCACGTCCGGATGGGGATGTACGCGGACCTCACCGTCACGTAGGACTCGCAGCGACACAGGAACGAGGGCGGCCGACCGGCCGCCCTCGTCGCGTTGCGTTCCCGGACGACGCCGCTAGGGCAGCACGTGGAAGATGAACGCGTACTCCGTGCCGCCGTGACGTGCCTTGATCTGCATCGTGCCGCGGGCGTTGGCGAAGTTGCCCTTGCCCCCCGTGATGGCGATCACGTTGTCGTGCGTGTCGTAGAACGGTCCCTCTACCGTGATCGCGCCGCCGGGAACCCAGGTCGTCCAGCGGCATTCCCACGTGCCTTCGTCGGGGTTGATCCGCACGCACTCGCCCTGGTCGCGACCGACCTGCTTGGCGTTGTCGCCATCGAAGATCTTGTTGTGCCACGTGAGGATGTCACCGGGCGAATCGCCCCGCTTCCCGGTGTCGGCGACCACGTCCGTGGTGGCGTGCTCGATCACCCGGATGGTGACCGGCTGTGTCACGAGCTCGTGCTTCGACGAGGCCGAGACGATGGATGCGACGACGATCGTCGCGAGCGCGGCGGTCGCGACGATCGCGAGCGTCTTGCGCATGGGGCCCTCCCTTCGATCAGGTTCGCGGCCGACGCTACGCCTTCTGCACGAAGTCTGCTGCGCCCGCCGCGGGCGGCGCGGTGTCGTGTCTTCGCGAACCCACCACGCTTGCGTTGCAGGGCCTGAGGGCAGACACTTCCCGGGTCCGCCGTTTGGGCGGATCACGGAAAGCTCGTCCGTGGTCGGCCGCACATGGAGAGGGGGGACCATGTCCAGCACCGAACCACCGGTCCAACAGCACGATCAGGACACCAAGGACCTGATGGCCTTCGGGTACCAGCAGGAGCTCAAGCGCGAGCTCAGCACGTTCAGCTCGTTCGCGGTGGCGTTCAGCTACATCTCGCCGTCCACCGGGATCTTCACGCTCTTCTACCTCGGCCTGATCGCCGTGGGCGGGTACCTGTTCTGGGCCTGGCCCGTCGTGGCGCTCGGCCAGATGTTCGTGGCACTCAACTTCGCGGAGCTCTCGAGCCACTTCCCGATCGCGGGCTCGGTGTTCCAGTGGACGAAATACCTGTCGGGGCGCACCTACTCCTGGTTCACCGGATGGATCTATCTGTTCGCCGGCGTGATCACGGTGGCGGCCGTCGTGGCGACGCTGCCGATCGCGATGCTCCCCATGCTCAACACCATGTTCGGCTGGAGTCTGAACACGACGCTCGGGAGCACCGACCAGCTCGTGGTCGCGGTGGTCACCCTCGTGCTGATCACGATCCTGAACATCTATGGGGTCAGGCTGGTCTCGATCATCAACAACACGGGGGTGATCTTCGAGATCCTCGGCATGGTGGTGTTCGCGCTGATCATGGCGATCGTCCACAACAACCAAGGGATCGGCGTGATCTTCGACGCCGGCGATTCGAAGCTCACGGCGAGCAACTTTCTGGTCGGCATGTTCATGTCGCTCTTCGTCGTGTACGGCTTCGACACGGCTGGCACGCTCGCCGAGGAGACGAAGAATCCGCGTGCGGAGTCGCCCAAGGCGATCATCGGCTCGATCGCTGGGGCCTTCGTGATCGGCGCGGTGTTCCTGATCGGCACGCTGATCGCGATCCCGAGCCTGTCCGACGCGCAAGCCGGCTTCTTCGGGCCGGCGCAGGTCATCGACGCCGTGTTCACCTCGTGGGTGGCGAACGTCTACCTGCTGATCGTGGTCTTCGCGATCTTCGTGTGCTGTCTGTCGATCATGACCTCGACCGTGCGGCTGATGTTCGGGATGGCGCGCGACAACCAGCTGCCCTTCTCGAAGCCGCTCTCCAAGGTGAATCCGAGGCTCCACACACCGATCGGCGCGTGCGTAGGCGTCGCGATCCTCTCGGCGATACCGTTCCTGCAGTTCACCGGCGCCACGGTGATCGCGGTCGCGGCGACGGCCATGATCTACCTCAGCTATTTCCTGGGGAACCTGGCCGTCATGCGAGCCAGGGCGCGTGGATGGCCCAGGGCCGAGGCTCCGTTCACGCTCGGCGGATGGGGCAAGATCGTGAACGGCCTGGCATTGCTGTGGGGCTTCGCGATGCTGCTGAACCTCCTGTGGTGGACGAGCGATCCGCTGTCGCTGCGGATCCTCACGAACCCCAAGGCGACACAGACCGACTACTACGGAACAGGCCCCCTCGTGAACTTCCCCGTCGACTTCTTGAACAAGATCCCGCTGATGGAGCTGATCATCGGGGCGGTCCTGATCGTGGGGGCGATCTATTACTTCACGGTCGGCAAGACGAAGGAGTTCGCGGCGATCACGATGCCCGAGGAGCTGGTCGAGCAGTCGGTCTGAGCGATGCGGGGGCGGGGGCGGCCTCGAGCCGCTCCCGCGTCCCGCGAAGGAGTCCATGTCGATCGAGATCGTCGCCGACGAGAAGGTCACCGGCTGGATCGTGGGCCGGGGTGGCCACGTGTGGGTCTGGCTCGACCCGCACCGGAGCATCGTCGGCGCCCACACGTACCTCGAGGCGCACACCGAGCCTCCGGGGACGAGCCGCGAGACCAAGCTCTCCCGGAGCTCCCGGCGCCCGCACGCGTTCTATGAGGTCGCGGCCGACGGCTTCACGCTCCACCTCGATCACGCGGCCTTCGAGCCCCCGAAGGAGCTGGTCTTCGAGCTGCGGGGACGGCGGCACAAGCGGGTCGAGGCCTTCTGGGACGGATGCGTCTTCGTGGATGCGAGGCACCCCGACTGGGTAGACCCCCAGCAAGCATGACCGGACGCGATACTCCAGCCTTTCGGCCGAGGACCGCGCCTGCCCGACCAGACTAGCCTCGCTGGTCTGACCCGAACGATCGACCCGAACGAGAGGACCCATACGTGAGGAACCGAGCGAACCTGCTGCGCATGACCGGGCTCGTCTGCACCCTCGCACTCGCGCTCGCCGCGTGCGGCGGAAGCTCGTCGAGCGATACCGGAACCAGCGCTTCGCAGCCCGGCGGAGCCACGTCGTCGTCGTCGCCGCCCGCCGCGTCGCCCTCGGTCGATCCGATGGCCGTCGCGAGGCTCGACGGCCTCTACGACGTCGTGAAGAAGGTCGTCGCCCAGAAGAACTTCAGCGACATCACCGTCGGCGACACGTTCAAGCGCACCTACGACGTGAAGCCCGACTGCGCGACCGGCCCTTGCGGCGGTAAGGTCGAGATCGACGCGGCGGAGTCCAAGCAGAACACCACCCAGACGGTGACGTACGACGAGGCCACTCACACGTTCGGGTTCGAGGCGCCGCTGAGCCCCGCGACGTGCAGAGGCGCGGATCGCAAGCAGTACGACCTGAAGACCTCCAGCATCTTCACGCTCACGCCGACCAAGGTCGAGCTCTCGGGCGAGGAGTACCTGGTGACGAAGTTCACCGCCGTCGGGATCTTGAAGGCCGTGCCGCAGGGCGCCGCCCTGACCAAGGGCAAGTGCAAGGTGTCGACGGCGAAGTACACGTACGCGGGTCACGCGGGCTAACGCGAGGGGTCGGCGACCTCTGCGAGACGACGCTCGAGCACCAGCCGCTCGGCCCCGTCGTTGACCAGCGCCAGCGCCCTGCGGTAGGCCTCGCTGGCCTCGGCGTCGCGCCCGAGTCGCTGCAGGAGCGCGCCTCGCGTCGCGTGCAGGTAGCGGTAGCCGTCAAGGGCGAGCCCATCGGCGATCGCGAGCCCAGCCTCGGGTCCCTGCGCCTCGGCCACCGCTACCGCACGGTTCAGCTCGATGACCGGTGAGCCCGTGAGTCGGGAGAGCTCGCCGTACAGCGCCGCGATCTGCGGCCAGTCGCGCGGCACGTCGGCGTGCAGCGAGGCGATCGCCGCCTGCACGACGTAGGGCCCGCGGCCGCACAGCGCCAGGGATTGCTGGAGCGCCGCCCGCCCCTGGGCGACCTCCCGTGCGTCGAGCAGCCCCGGATCCTGGTCGGCGAGCAGCACCAACTCCCCCTCGCGGAACCGTGCCTCACGGCGGGCGTCCAGCAGCAGCATCAGTGCGAGCAGCCCGTGCACCTCGGGCTCGTCGGGCATCAGCTCGGCGAGTGCCCACCCCAGGTGGAGGGCCTCTGTCGAGAGGTCTCCTCGCCCCGCATAGCCTTCATTGAAGATCAGGTAGACGGCCGCGAGCACGGCCCCGAGGCGCTCCGGTAGGAGATGCTCGGGTGGCACCCGGAACGGGATCCCGGCGGCCTTGATCTTCCGTTTGGCGCGGACCAGCCGCTGCGCCATCGTCGGTTCGGGCACCAGGAACGCGCGCGCGATCTCGCCGGTGGTCAGCCCGCCGAGCGTCCGCAGGGTCAGGGCGACCTGGGCCTCGAGGGCGAGCGCCGGATGGCAGCACGTGAAGATCAGTTCGAGGCGCTCGTCGGGGAACGTCGTCGCGTCCATCGGGTCCTCCGGGGTAGCAGGCACAGGCAGCAGACGGGTCTTCACCGCGAGCGTGCGATCGCGGCGGATCCGGTCGATCGCGCGGTTCCGCGCGGTCGTGACCAGCCAGACGCCCGGGTTGGCGGGGGCGCCGTCGCGTGGCCACCGGTCCGCCGCGATCGCGAAGGCCTCCTGCACGGCATCCTCGGCAAGGTCGAAGTCGCCCAGGTAGCCGATCAGTGCCGCGAGGACGCGGCCCCACTGGTCGCGGAAGACCCGGTCGAGGTCGGTCGCTACCACTCCACCATCGGGCGCAGCTCGATCGCGCCTCCCATGCTGGCCGCCGGGATCCGCGCGGCCAGCTCGATCGCGGCATCCAGGTCGTCGGCCTCGAAGAAGAGGTAGCCGCCGACCGCCTCCTTGATCTCGACGAAGGGGCCGTCGGTGGTGAGCGTCTTGCCGTCTTGCACGCGAACGGTCGTCGCGGTCTCAGGGCCCTGCATCTGGAGGCCCGGCGTGACGCCCGGGGCCTCGTTGAGTGCCTGATAGGCGGCGAAGACGGAGCCCCTCTCCTCCTCGCTCAGGGCATCCCACGCTTCCGACGGCGGCGTCGGGGTGGAACCCTGGTGGATCAACAGCATGTACTTCATCGCGTCCCCCTTCAGGGATCGGGTCGCGCATAAGACGAACAAGCGGCGACTGATTCGACAGTCGCCTCAATGTATTCACGACGTCTGGATACTGACCCAGCGTCGATCCCTCCGTCACACGATCCAAGAAGTGGCCGAGAGGAACCCCCAGCCAGGGTCGCGCCACACGCCCCCGGTCTCCCGGCCCGTCCCCGGTTGACAGCTTCCCCCACGCCTCTACACTGTCATGACCATGTCGACCCCAGAGCTGTTCGAGTGCAGCGTCCTCGTACTTATTCGCTAGGCGCGGCCGGGCCCAGAGGCCCGCTCGCCGCGCCGACGACCCCGCGGACCCCGCGGGGTTTTTCATACCCCGAGACCAGCACCGCACCGTGAATGCCGGGCCAGCCCCCGGAGACAAGGAGACCACCATGAGGTACGAGTTCGAGCGGGACGGCGCCGTCGTCGCGAGCGTGTCCTGGGAGGGTCCCG
>JBDTNY010000061.1:0-13602 GCA_039933515.1 Actinomycetota bacterium | reverse complement strand
CCAGGTAGAAGAGCGCGAACGAGAGGTACACGCCGCTCAGGAAGTCGACCCATCCGATCGCGGACACGACGACGAGCGCCACGAGGAAGACCGTGAGCGGAGCGCGATCCCTGAAAGTTCTGTCGACGGCATCCATCTGCCCGTTCGTCATCGGCCGCGTTCCGTCTCGCCTTGACCACCGGTCCGTGAGGTCTAAGGCGAAGGTCGCCGGCCCTGCGACCTTCGGACCCTCAAGAATCGCAACCGAGGGCGGTTCCGCGCGCAGCGCCTGCGCGTTACCATCCGGACATGCGGATGGATCGAACCGTCACCGAGCCCAAGCCCCCCGCGACGCCGTCGTGGGACAACTCCTCGCTGCGGAACCGGCTCGAGCAGCGACCCGCCCCCGGCGCTGCGGTCGAAGCCCTCCACGCCCTCGCGCAGGAGCGAGAGACCCTGGCCGTGCAGGCCAAGCGGTCGCGGCGCCGGCGTCGTCGCTGACGTCCCAGATCAGACCTCAGGGGCGTCGGACCCCGCGGGTCCCATGCGGCCGAGCGCGTCGTACGCTGCGTACTTGTACGCCTCGCCGAGTGTCGGATAGTTGAAGACGGTCTCGATGAAGGTCTCCACGGTCCCGGCGAGGGTGATCGCGACCTCGCCCACATGCACGAGCTCCGAAGCCCGTTCACCGATGCAGTGGCAGCCGACCAACGCCCGCGTCGCGCGATCGAACACCAGCTTGATCATGCCCTCGCGGTCCCCCAGGATCTGGCCCCTCGCGTTGTCCTTGAAGAACGCGCGGCCCACGACCGCGTCGATGCCGGCGGCCTCCGCCTCTCGCTCGCCCAGCCCGACGCAGCTCACCTCGGGGATCGTGTAGACGCCGTACGGCAGGAGGCTCGACACCTCCTGCTTGTAGTCGAAGCCGAACGCACGGCACACTGCCACGCGCGCCTGTTCCATCGAGGCCGATGCCAGGGCGGGGAAGCCGACGACATCCCCCGCCGCATAGATGCCCGGCACGGAGGTCCGGAACCCGTCGTCGACGTCGACGTAGCCACGTGCATCCGTCTCGACGCCCACGGCTTCGAGCTGCAGACCCGCGGTGTTCCCGCTCCGGCCCGACGCGACCAGCACCTGGTCGCACGCGAGCACCGTGCCCGAGGTGAGCCGGCAGGTCAGTCGGCCGTCGGGGTCGCGACCCACCGTTTCGGCGCGTTCCTCGAGGTGCGGGTGCACCCCGAGGTGCGTCATGCCTGCCAGGAGCCGTTCCCCGATCTCGTGATCGAGGAACGGGAGGAGCGAGTCGCGCCCTTCCACCAGGTGGACCTCGACGCCCAGCGCCGCGAACATCGACGCATACTCGCAACCGATCACCCCGCCGCCCAGCACCGCGAGCGACCCGGGCAGTCGCTCGATCCCGAGGATGTCGTTGGAGTCGTGGACATCGGGATCCTCGAACGGGATCGAGGGCGGGCGGAACGGGTGCGAGCCCGTGGCGATCAGGAACACCTGGGCCGAGAGCCTGCGGGCCCCGTCGCCCGCGACGACCTCCACCGTCTGCCGATCCAGGAAGCGCGCCTCGCCGCGGACCTGCTCGATGCCGTGCGCATCGAGGTTCCGCAGGATCCGCGCGGTCTCGGAGCGGCGCACGGCGTCCTTGCGTGCGATCAGCTTGGCAACCGCGAGGCCAGACTCGACCTCGACCGTGACCCCGTACAGGTCGAGCTGGCGATAGCCCGAGAGGAACAGCGCGGTTTCTCGGAGCGTCTTCGAGGGCAGCGTGCCGGTATGCACCGCCGCGCCGCCCGGCTGCGCCTCCCGCTCGACGACGGCGACGCGCTTGCCGAAGTACGCCGCCTGCGCCGCGCCCTTCTCCCCCGCCGGCCCGGCGCCGATAACGACCAGATCGAACGGTTCGACGTTGTCGGTTGCCATCGACGACTCCCGGGCATCCTCGCCGGATGCCCCGTCTCAGTATCCAGGTCGTAGGCTGCGCGTGATGTCTCCGATCGAAGATCTAGGTGGTCGGCGCGCCCTCGTGACCGGCGGCAACCGAGGCATCGGCCTCGAGGTCGTGCGGCTCCTCTCTTCCCTGGGCGCGTACGTCATGCTCGGGTGCCGCCGCCTCGAAGCGGGCCGGGAGGCGGCGGCGACTCTCGGGCCGCGGGTGACCCCGATCCGGATCGACGTGGCCGACCGCGCCAGTGTCGATGCCGCGAGCGAGCACTTCGGGGACAAGGGAGTCGACGTGCTGGTGAACAACGCGGGGATCTATCCGCGCGGTGACGTCACGGCCTCGCAGGTCGACGAGGCCTGGCAGGTGAACGCGCTCGGTGCCTGGCGCCTCTCGCAGGCGCTCATCCCCGCGATGCGCGAGCGCGGATGGGGGCGCATCGTGAACGTCTCGACCGAACTGGCCACCGATGCCCACGAGCGGCGCGGCGGCGGGATCTACCCGGTCACGAAGGTCGTGCTCAACGCGATGACGCGGGCGCTCGCGGAGGATCTGGCCGGAACCGGGATCCTGGTGAATGCCTGCAGCCCCGGATGGTGCCGGTCGGACATGGGCGGCGATGACGCACCGCGATCCGCCGAGCAGGGAGCCGCGAGCATCGTGTGGGGGGTCACGCTGGGCGACGACGGCCCGACCGGAGGGTTCTTCCAGGACGGACGTCCGCTCCCCTGGTAGGGCCGCACGTGAAGGTCTGCATCTGCCGGCTCTCGGGCTGTTGCTCGCCGAACTCGACGGTACGCAGAGTGCCTTCACCGCAGATCGGGCCTGTCGTGGACTCGGCGTCGCTCATGCCCACCAATGTACGCGCGGGGTCGCGGTCGAGGTGGTCGCGCGGATCACTTGGCGTTCCTCGACGTGCTCTCCTTCGTCTCCAGGCCGACCGCCGCCCGAAGCTCCATCATGTCGTGATCGAGCGAGGAGTCGGGGTACTCCGCCGCGAGGTGCTGCATCAGGTCGGCGAGACCGTCCGCGATCGCGTTCAGCTTGTGCTGGGTCGCCTGGTCGTTCCGCGTCTGGCTGTTCTGCAGCAGGGCCACCAGCAGGAACGTGATGATCGTCGTCGTGGTGTTGATCTCGAGCTGATACTGGGAGTCCAAGAAGGCATGGATGCCTCCGGTCGACGCGACCAGCACCACGCCCTGCACGAGCCAGACCAGGACCAACCACAGGCAGAACGCGAAGAAGGGCGCGCGGCTGGCGAGCGTGGCCGCATGACCCGCGAACCTGTCGAAGAACCCGACCCGGCTCGAGACCTCGCTCGGCAGCAGGATCGCGCTGGACCTCTTGCTCATCGGAGCCTCCTTCTCATGGGCCGACGCGGTCGATACCCGACCGGACGCGGGGAATTCCAGATCAGCGCCCCAGCAAGCTCGCGATCACGTTGATCGTCGTGGCGATCACCGCGATCCCGAAGACATAGGACAGCAGCGCGTGCCGGATGGCCACGATCCGCAAGCACCTGGACGTGAAGTCCGTGTCGGAGACCTGGTAGGTCATGCCCAGCGTGAAGGACACGTATGCGAAGTCGCCGTAATCGGGGGCCGCATCGTCATGGAAGTCGATCCCGCCTCCGAAGAGGTAGTACAGGTGCGCGTACCGCAGCATGAACACCGTGTGCACGGCAAGCCAGGACAGCGCGACGGTGCCCACGGCCACGAGTGTGGTCAGCGCCTCGGTGGCGCCGGCTTCGTCCGACGCCTTCAGCAGCGCGAGGCCGACGCCCAGCAGACTCGCCACGCTAGCGGCGATCAGCACGAGATCGGCCGCCGCGCGAGAATCGTCCTCGCGGGTGGCGAGCGCCTCGGTGGTCCGAGCATCGGCATCGTGCACCGCGACCCAAACCCAGCCGCAGAAGACCACGGCAGCGGTATCCCAGGCCAGGAGAGTGGACACCTGCCACGGGACGACCAACGCAGCGGCTGCACCGACGATCAGCGCGGCGGCGGCGGCGAAGGCGACCCGGGACAACGCCGTGATGCGACGGCCCCCGAGGTGCTCGACATCACGTCCCTGCGTCACTCGGCAGACACTAGCGCGGAAGCGATCCTGACTCTCGGTGCCCGGCGGTCTCAAGTGGCTCCTCGACCCGGACGAGCAAGGAGGAAAGCGCGAGGCGCCCAGGCGTAAACTCGACGATGTGATGGATCCCGAGACCGAGCATCCGAGCTGCTGCTTCGACGAATGGGCCTCGGCGAACGCGCGGCGTGCCCGTTCGAAGGAAACGGTGGCCGGGGTCACTACGCCGCTGCTCGACGCCCTCGAACGGACCGGCATCGAGGGTCGAACCGTGCTCGACGTGGGCTGCGGCGTGGGCGACCTGATGCTCGCGCTCCTCGCCCGCGGCGCGCGCACCGGGACCGGCATGGATCTGGGCTCCGGCGGGATCCGGCAAGCCCGCGAACTTGCGGCCTCCAGGGGACTCGGCGATCGGGCGACGTTCGTCGTGGGCGACGGTGCCGTGGCGCCCCTCGCGACTGCGGACATCGTCGTCCTCAATCGCGTGGTCTGCTGCTATCCCGACGCCGGCGCCCTGATCGCGAACGCGACCGGCGCCGCGCGGCGGGTGTTCGCCTTCACCGCACCGGTGGATCGAGGCATGATCGGAGCCTTCAACCGAGTCTCGACGTGGTGCTCCAACCGGTGGTACGCCCTGCGTCGAGGGAAGTACCGCGGGTTCCGTGTCTTCGTGCACGATCTGGACGAGGTGGAACGGAAGATCAGGGCCGCCGGCTTCGAACGGACACACGACGACCGGGTCCGCGCGGTGTGGCGCCTCGAGGTCTTCGCCAGACGCGAGCCCCTCGCATCCACGTGACCGGGCGCGGGGGCCTCTGCGGTAGCCTCTGGCGATGACCGAGTCCGGCGCCGGCGATCGCACTGCCCCCCGCTGCTTCGTGGGCTCGGAAGTGGGCACGCTTCGCCGCGTGATGCTGCACCGCCCCGGTCTCGAGCTCCGGCGCCTCACGCCTTCGACCGCGCGCGAGCTGCTGTTCGACGGTGTGCTGTGGGTCGGGCGGGCACGCGAGGAGCACGACGCGTTCGCGGCGGCGCTCGCCTCGCGTGGCGTCGAGATCGTCTACCTCGACGATCTGTTGGCCGACGTGCTCGAGCAGCCTGAGGTGCGCGCCGAGCTGGTGCAGACCTTGGATCCCCAGCTCTTGGGGCCCACCCTGGGGCCAGAGGTACGGGAGTGGCTGACGGCGCTCTCGTCGTCGGCGCTCGCCGAGCACCTGATCGCCGGGGTGACCTTCGACGAGCTCCCGTTCGCCAGCGGAAGCATCGTGGCGCGGATGGGGCGTGGATTCGTCGCCCCGCCCCTGCCGAACACGCTGTTCATGCGCGATACCTCGGCGTGGATCTACGGCGGGGTCTCGATCAACTCGATGGCGATGCCGGCGCGCATCCGCGAATCGCTCCATCTCGAGGCGGTCTACCGCCACCACCCGATGTTCGTCGACGCCGACTTCGAGGTCTGGACCGACGATGCCCACGCGCCGATGTTCATCGAAGGCGGCGACACCCTCGTGATCGGCAACGGCGCGGTGCTCGTGGGCATCGGCGAACGCACCCATCCCGCGGCGGTCGAGATCCTCGCGACCCGCCTTTTCAGGGCGGGCGCGGCCACCCAGGTGATCGCCGTCGAGATCCCCTCGAAGCGCTCAAGCATGCACCTCGACACCGTCCTCACGCAGCTCGACGTCGACGCGTTCACCGTCTTCCCCGACGTGCGCGACGCGATGACGACGTACGTGATCACGCCGGCCGCGGGCGGGGGCCTGACGGTCGCTGAGGAGCACGACCTGTTCGCCGCGATCGCGCGCGCGCTCGACGTACCCGCGATCCGGCAGTTCGAGACCGGCGGAGACCGGTTCCAGGCCGAGCGCGAACAATGGGACGACGGCAACAACGTGCTCGCGATCGCGCTCGGCGTGGTCGTGGCCTACGAGCGGAACGTCGACACGAACCACCGACTGCGCGACGGTGGGATCGAGGTCGTCACGATCGACGGCGAGGAACTCGGCCGTGGTCGCGGCGGGCCTCGGTGCATGTCGTGCCCGATCGAGCGTGACGCGATCGAACGCTAGGTCCTGATCCTCCCGTTCTCGCCGCCGCGCGGTCGATCACCGCAGGTAACGTTCGGCGTTAGGGAGCACCCATCAGATGCCGTGCAGCTTCCGAACGTTGCCGGCGAGCACGCCGCGCCCGATCGACTCTGCGTCCGGCACCGACAGGTAGTCGCGGTCGACGAACGTTACCAGCACGCGCTCGAGCGCCTCGCGCACCATGCGTGCCGACACCGGGAACATCTCGGGCTCCGAGGACTCGTCGCACCCGTGGAGCACCTTCGCGCCAGGCACCGAGCCCAAGATCATCTCGAGCGACCAGTCGGTCTGGCCCCAGCCCCAAGGCACGAGCTCGGAGAGGTCCATGTAGATGTTGGGTAGGACCGTGCCGATGTAGGTGGCTTCGGCCACCCACGGCCACCCCGAATGGATCATCACGATCGGGATGTCCTGGTGCTCCACGAAGAACGCGAACGCGTCCGAAGGTTTGGCGTGCGTGAGGTTCACGTCGGGGTCGCCTGCCCCCACGTGCACGTGGAACACGCGATCGTGCTCCTTCGCGATCGCGAACGAGCGTCGCAAAAGGAAGTCGCGCACGGGCTTCGCATGCTCGCGAGACTCGCGCCAGTCGTCGGCGCGCCAGCGCTCGAACGCGGCGGCGGCGTCGGACGACGACGGATCGGTGATGTCCAGCCCGGTGCGGTAGGCGATGATCGTCTTGAAAGCCACCAGCAGGGGGTCGCTCGCGGCTGTGTGCCCGATCTCCTCGAACCGCTGCACCGTCCCGTCGAACGTGCCCTCCTCGCGCGCCTCGACGATCCAGGGCTCGATGCGGCTCACGCGATGGACCGTGACGCCGCCCAGCGCCTCCTGGAAGTCGGCACGGGGGATCGTGGGCTGGGGGTAGCCCTCGTCGGCGACGACGGCGACCACGCGCTCGGACTCGAGAAGCCCGCGCACGTAGCCGGGCGGGTCCGCGCGCAGCGCCGCATCGCGCGCGGCGACCACCGCCTCCTTCGTGGGCTCGCAGCCAAGGTGCCGCGCGATCCAGCGGCGTAACGCGAGCCCGAACATCGTGGTCTCGGTCATCTCCTCGACGAAGGCGGCGGCCTCGTGATGGGCGTGGTTGGACGAGATCAGCGCGGTCCCCAGGAACATGCAGCGGGTCTCGAACGTTCGCGGCTCGCGATCGAGCAGATCCTGGCTCCGGAAAGGGTGGCAGTGCGCGTCGACGACGTCGGCGCCGGTGAGATCGACTCGTGCCATGGTCGCGTGCTCCTCGCTGGGACCGCGGTCCCGGTTCAGTACCGCCACCGCAGGCGGCGGATCAACTCGTCGTCGTCGACCCCGGCATACTGCACGCATTCCTCGCGCCGGGTGGCAAGGAACGTCTGGAACAAGAAGTCGCCCATCGCCTCGCGGAGCACCGACGACGCCGCCAGATGCTCGACAGCCTCGGGCAGCGAGGTCGGCAGCTGTCGCACGCCCCGCGCCGCCCTCACGTCGTCGGGGAGCGAGTCGGGATCCTCCTCGGTGGACGGTGGCAGACGATCGGCGGCGTCGAGACCGTGGAGCCCCGCCGCCAGGAGCGCGCCGATCGCGAGGTACGGGTTCGCGGTGCCGTCGACCGGCTTGATCTCGATGTTCGCGCCGCTCGCGGTCGCCTCCGTCGTGCCCTGGATGAATCGAAGCGCGGCCTCGCGGTTCTCGGTACCCCAGCACTGGGCCGCCCCCGACCAGTGATGAGGGAGGAGGCGCAGGTAGCCGAGGCAGGTGGGCACGGCGACGGCGACGAGCGCCGGGAGCTGGCCGAGGATGCCCGCGATGAACGCCTCGGCGCGCGCCTCCATGCCGGCGGGGCCCTCGCCGCCCGCCATCAGGTTGCGGTCCCCTTCCCACAGGCTGAAGTGGACGTGGGTGCCGTTGCCGGTGTCGGGGCCGGTCTGCGGGGCGAACGAAGCGGCGAGCCCGTGCCGCCGCGCGACCGCGCGCACGGTTTGGCGCACGACCATCGCGGCATCGGCGGCGGCCACCGGATCGCTCGGCGCGATCGACATCTCGAACTGACCGTCGGCGTACTCGGGGTGGAACTGCTGCAGATCCAGCCCCTGCGCCTCCATCGCGGTGATCAGATCGAGCGCGAAGTCGTGATTCTCGACGAGCGCGATGTCGCTGTAGCCCGGTCCGTGGTGCGCCGGCTCGAACGCGCCGCCGTCGCGCCGCACGCCGACCGAGAACTCGAACTCGAACACCGCCTGCACGGACAAGCCCCGTTGCGAGAACGCGTCGGCCATCCGCCGGGCGAACGCGCGCGGACACCCCGGGTAGGGGTCTCCATCCTGCGTGTACTGGTCCACCGGCGCCCAGGCCCAGCCGGGCATCGCGGCGAGCGGGACGGTGGCCCGGGGGTCGGGCCGCAGCCGCAGGTCGCCGCTTGGGCCGTCGATGTAGCCGGGCAGCAACGCGAACTGGTCGTTCGAGGTCGCCACGTTGAACAACGTGGAAAGGCCGACGCCCGCCTCGGCGGCGCGCGTGAACCGCGCGGTCGGCACGGTCTTGGCGCGCACGATCATGGAGGGATCAACGAACCCGAGGATCACGGCGGCCACGCCGCGCTCTCGTAGCCACGTCTGGACGCCGTCGGCGTCGGTCGGTCGATAGGGGTCGTTGGGTCGGTTCACCCGGTCTTCGCTCCCTTCCCCTCGGCGACGGCAGAGAGGGCCGGCGCTTCCCGCAAGCGGTCGTGGATGGCCTCGAGCTCCGAGACCCTGGCATGCCCTTCGTCGCCGAGCGCCACCACCACTTTGGCCGTGAGCAGCTCCGTGAGGGCGAACGCCCCCAGTAGTGAATCGAATGGCGATGCGGAATCGGCGTGGGAGATCAGCACGTGGCGCGCGTACTCGACCGCGGGCGAGAGCCAGGGGTCGGTGAACGCGACCACCACGGCCCCCTGATCGACGGCGAGCTTGCCCGCCGCGATCGTGTCCTGCTGGTACCGGCGGTAGTCGAAGACGCAGAGTACGTCGCGCTTGGAGAGCTCGAGGCTGTCGAGCACGCGGCGCTCGGGCGCTTCCCCCACGACCGCGCATCCGGGACGCAGGAACCGGATCTGCATGCACAGGTAGTCGGCCACAAGCTGGCTGAAGCGTCCGCCTACGAACCACAGCCTGCGCTTGGGATCGGCGAGCAGCGCATCGACGCCGGCGAGCTCGGATTCGAGCGAGCTCGATGTGAGCGTGGCGTCGAGGGCGCGACCGAACGCCTCCTGGCTGCGGCGCAGCACTTCGTCGTCCTGGGTGGCGCCCTTGGTGGTGTAGAGCGCGGGCAGTCCTTCGGTACGTGCCTGGACCTCGCTTCGGAGCGACCGCTGGAAGGCGGGGTAGCCGTCGAACCCGACCTTGCGCACGAACCGCAGCACCGTGGGCCCCGTGACACCCGAGCTCTCAGCGAGCTGCGGCAGGCTCTCGAGCCCGGCGGTGGGATAGGTAGCGAGGAGCGTGCGCGCGACCCTCCGCTCTGCCGGGGTCATCTCCCCCAACCGCTCGCGCACCTCTTCCCCGATCGTCTCGCTGGTGTGCGTGACCCCTCCCTTCGACGAAGGCAGGATTCTTACGCATCTCGCCAACGAGGGGAAGACGGTAACGAGCTTGACAGGTCGGCGCGCCGAGCGTACGAATGCCCGATACCTGGGAGCGGGAGGTAAGGGATGCTTCGGAGATCGTTCGTCTTGGTGGTCGCCTTCGCGATGCTCGGCGCCGCGTGTAGCACCTCGGATAGCTCGAACGGAGGCGGCGATGCCAGCGACGGAGGCTCCGCGTCCGGCGAGCCGATCGTGATCGGATTCCCGGCCGACCTGTCGACCGACTGGGCGTACTACGACTCTCCGATGCAAGAAGGCGCGCAGTTCGCCGTCGATCAGATCAACGACAACGGGGGCGTCCTCGGGCGCCCGCTCCAGCTCAAGACCGTGGACATGCGCAACGACGTGGCCGAGGCAGCGAAGGTCACCCAGCAACTGATCGACGACGGCGCCACCTATCTGATCGGCACGGTCGGCGACGGGATCCTGGCCGAGGGTCAGGTGGCGTGCACCGCCGGCATCCCGATCTCGACCGGTCTTGGCACCGCGCCGACGCTCGTGGGCGACATGGGTCCGTGCGCCTTCCAGCTCGTGATGAGCGACAACATCCAGGCCGCCGTCCTCGCAGAGTACGCGCTCAGCCAGGGCTACCAGAATGCCTACGTCCTCGGATCGAACGAGATCCCGTACACCCGCGACCTTCCCAAGTTCTTCTCCGACGCCTTCGAGCACGGCGGCGGCGTCGTGGGCGACACCGACGAGTACAAGCTCGGGGCTGGAGACTATTCGGCCGTCGTCACGAAGATCGACAACACCGACCCGGCGCCCGACGTGATCTTCACGCCGATGTACATCCCCGATAGCGTCGTGTTCCTGCGCCAGCTCCGGCAGGCCGGCATCACGACGCCCGTGCTCTCGACGGACGGGAACGCCGACGCCGCGCTCCTCGACGCCGGGGCGAAAGCGATCGACGGCCTGACGTTCTCGAACTCGGTCTGCACCGCCGAAGGGGATCCCGACGTGCAGGCGTTCTACGACGACTACAAGGCGGCGAACGGCAAGGACCCGAGCTCCTACGTCGCGGTGGTCGGCTACGACGACGTCAACATCGCCGCGCAGGCGATCGAGGCGGCCGGCAGCACCGACCCCGCGGGGATCATCGAACAGCTCGCGCAGGTGGACTACACGGGTATCTCGGGGCACGTGGTGATGGACCCGGAGACCCGGCGAGCGAACAAGCCGGCGGCGTTGATCCAGATGGACGGAACCGCCTTCACCTGCCTCGGTCAGCCGGACTTCCCGGCCTACGTGCCGGCGATCGGCGGGTGACCGAGAGCGGGGGGGAGGATCGGGTGGCGCGCGCCGAGACCGGTCCTCCCCTCCTCGTCGTCAACGGCCTTACGGTCGCCTACGGGGCGGTCGTCGCGATCCGGGAGGTCACGCTCCAGGTCGCGCCGGGCGAGATCGTCGCGGCGCTCGGACCCAACGGAGCGGGCAAGACCACCCTGCTCCGCACCCTCGCCGGCGCGTTGAAACCCCAGCAGGGTTCGGTGACGTTCGACGGACGCCCGCTCACCGGCATGGTGCCCGAGGACGTCCTGCGGCTCGGGGTATCCCTCGTGCCCGAGGGGCGCAAGGTGTTCGCCAACCTCTCGGTCGAGGAGAACCTCACGATCGGTGGCATCGCACGGACCGACCGCGACGAGCTGCGGACCGACATCGAGCGATGGCTCGCCCGGTTCCCGATCCTTGGCCAGCGCGCGACGCAGATGGCGGGCACGCTCTCGGGCGGCGAACAGCAGCAGCTCGCGATCGCCCGGGCGCTCATGTCGCGCCCCCGGATGCTGCTGCTCGACGAGCCCTCGCTCGGGCTCGCACCGATATTCGTGGACCGGATCTTCGAGCTGATCGAGGAGCTGCGCTCGGAGGGCGTCACGATCCTGCTCGTCGAGCAGAACGTGCACCGCGCGCTCGAGATCGCCGACCGCGCGTACGTTCTTTCGGTGGGCAAGGTGGTCGCGTCGGGCTCGACCGACCAGCTCGTGGAAGGCGAGCTGGAACGGTCCTACCTCGGGATCAGCCAGGCGGGATGAGGTGACGCCGTGAGTCCGTCCGAATTCGTACAGCAGCTCGTGAACGCGCTGTCGCTCGGCAGCATCTACGCCTTGCTCGCGCTTGGGCTCTCCATGGTCTACGGGGTGCTCGGCATGTTGAACTTCGCCTACGGCGAGCTGGTCACGATCACCGGCTATTCGATGCTCGCCGCCACCTACGCCGGCATGCCGTTCATCGTGGTGGCGCTGATCGGCGTGATCGCCGCTGGTTGCGCCTCCGTGCTGATGGAGTTGATCGCGTTCCGGCCACTGCGAACCGCCAGCTTCGTGTCGCTCCTGTTCACGTCCTTCGCGGTCGCGCAGCTCGTCCAAGGGGCGTTCCGCCAGGCGGTGTCGGTTCGCGCTCGTGGGATCCCGGTCCCGGAGTTCTTCGACGAGGCGATCCAGCTCGGCCCCGTTCGCATCAGCGTGCTGAGCATCATCACGGCCGGGATCGGCGCAATCTCGCTCCTGGCGCTGACGACATTCATGCGCAGATCCCGGACCGGGCTCGCGATGCGGGCCGCCTCGGCCGACTTCACGACCGCGAGGCTCATGGGCGTGCGCGCGAACCGCGTGATCTCCCTCGCGTTCTTGATCTCGGGCCTGCTCGCGGGCGTGGCGGGCGTGTTGTGGATCGCGCGCACCACCTCGGTGAACCCGACCACCGGCTTCGTCCCGGTGATCCAGGCGTTCATCGCCTCCGTGATCGGCGGCCTAGGGAACCTGCGCGGCGCGGTGTTGGGCGGATTCTTCCTGGGGACGCTCGAGGTCTTCCTCCAAGCACTACTACCAGGATCGCTCCTGCCGTATGCGCAGGCGGCGTCGCTGCTCATCGTCGTGGCCATCCTGTACGTGCGGCCGCAGGGACTGTTCGGCGCACGGGCCGAGGTGATGTGAGCGTGATCCCGGCGAACCGGCTCCGCCCGGCGCTGTGGGGGTGGGCGCTGGTCTCCCTCCTGCTGCTCGCCGGCATGTTCCTGGTGCGCACCTACGGGTCGACGTCGTCGAGCCGCACCTACGTCGTGTTTCTGGTGAACGTGATGCTCGTGGTGTCGCTGCAGACGTTCATCGGTAACAGCGGCATCGTCTCGTTCGGCCACGTCGCCTTCATGGGGATCGGCGCCTACACCACGGCGCTCGTGACGATCCTCAGCACGATCAAGGCTGCCCAGCTTCCCGACCTTCCGTCGTTCCTGGGGAGCGCGAACCTGGGGTTGCTCCCGGCGATCGCGGTGTCGGCGCTGGTCGCGCTCACCGTGGCGGCGGTCTTCGGCGGCGCCATCATCCGCATGACGGAGTCGACGATGGCGATGGCCACGCTCGCATTGCTGGTCGTTGTTCACACCTTCTTCCAGAACGCGACCACGTACACACGCGGCGCGCTCGGCCTGGCCGGCATCCCGGTCCGCACGACGCTCGAGGTCGCAGCCGTGGCCGCGACCGTCTTCGTGCTGATCAGCCGCCTCTACAAGGAGTCGGGCCCGGGACTGCGGCTGCGGGCCACGCGCGAGGACCCGTTGTCGGCGGCCTCGGTCGGAACGAACGTGATCCGCACGCGGTACGGGGTGTGGCTGTTGAGCGCGGCCATGATGGGAGCGGCCGGGTCGCTGTGGGCGCAGAGCGTGATCGCGTTCAACGCGAACCAGTTCTACTTCACGATCACCTTCGCGCTGCTCGCGATGCTCGTCATCGGCGGCCGGACTTCCCTCACGGGCGCGGTGGCTGGGGCGGCGATCGTCACGTTCCTGACCGATACGCTCGCCCGGGTCGAGCAGGGTGTCGCGATCGGTCCGTGGGAGCTCCCCAAGATCACCGGGACGGTGCAGTTCGTGATCGCCTTCCTGATCATCATCACCTTGATCCTTC
>JBDTNY010000060.1:0-44136 GCA_039933515.1 Actinomycetota bacterium | reverse complement strand
GCCCCTCAACCTGAAGAAGTTCATCCCCGCGTTCGACATCCCCGTCATGGTGGGCGGCTGCGCGTCGTACTCGACCGCACTGCACCTGATGCGCACCGGCGCCGTGGGCGTACTCGTGGGCGTGGGGCCGGGGAACGCCTGCACCACGCGCGGCGTGCTCGGGGTCGGCGTCCCGCAGGCGACCGCGATCGCCGATGCTGCGGCTGCCCGCCGAGAGCATCAGCACGAGACCGGCCGGTACTGCCACGTGATCGCCGACGGCGGCATGCGCACCGGCGGCGACATCGCCAAGGCGATCGCCTGCGGCGCCGACGCCGTGATGATCGGCTCGCCGATGACCCGGGCGTACGAAGCACCCGGCCGCGGTTATCACTGGGGTATGGCCACGTTCCACCCGACGCTCCCGCGCGGCGCGCGCGTGAAGACTCAGCAGGTCGCCTCGATCGAGGAGATCCTCACAGGCCCGGCCCACGAGAACGACGGCACGTTCAACCTGTTCGGGGCGCTCGCGACCTCGATGGCCACCACCGGCTATCAGACGATCAAGGAGTTCCAGAAGGCCGAGCTCGTGATCGCGCCCTCGATCAAGACCGAAGGCAAGACGTATCAGAACGCCCAGCGCGTCGGCATGGGTCATTAGGTGACACACGAAGCTCCTCGACCGATCCTGGTGGTCGACCTAGGGGCACAGTACGCGCAACTGATCGCGCGGCGAGTCCGCGAGGCCCACGTGTACTCCGAGATCGTGGCGCACGACGCGACGGCCGATGAGCTCAGGGCGAAGCGGCCAGCCGGGATCATCCTTTCGGGCGGGCCGGCCAGCGTGTACGAGCCCGACGGCCCACAGGTCGATCCCGCGCTGTTCGAGCTCGGTGTACCTGTGTTGGGGATCTGCTACGGGCATCAGCTGATGGCTCGGGCGCTCGGAGGAGAAGTGGCCGCCACCGGCCAGCGCGAGTACGGCGGGACGCAGCTCCACGTGGAACCCGGGTCCAGGCTCCTCCAAGACTTCCCCGAAGAAGACACGGTCTGGATGAGCCACGGCGACGCGGTCACGCGTGCGCCTGAAGGGTTCCGCGTCACGGCCACCACCGACCAGATCCCGATCGCCGCGATGGAGTCACCCGAACGCGGGCTCTACTCCGTGCAGTTCCATCCCGAGGTCTCCCACACGCCCCACGGCCAGGACGTGATGAAGCGGTTCCTGTACGAGGGCTGCGACCTGCTGCCCGACTGGACCCCGACGAACATCATCGAAGACGCCGTGGAGCAGATCCGCACCCAGGTCGGCGACGCCGACGTCCTCTGCGCGCTCTCGGGCGGGGTCGACTCCGCGGTCGCGGCCCTGTTGGTGCACCGGGCGGTGGGGACCCAGCTCACCTGCGTCTTCGTCGACCACGGTCTGAACCGCGAAGGGGAGCCCGATCAGGTCGAGGAGACGTTCGGGCGCCATTTCCACATCCCGCTCGTCCATGTGAAAGCTGCCGACCGGTTCCTCGCCAGGCTCGCCGGGGTGAGCGACCCGGAGACCAAGCGCAAGGCGATCGGCGAGGAGTTCATCCGCGTGTTCGAGGAGGTCGCGCGCGAGCACACGGGTGCGAGGTTCCTCGTGCAGGGCACGCTCTACCCCGATGTGATCGAGTCGGGCTCGAAGACAGCCGCCAACATCAAGAGCCACCACAACGTGGGGGGCCTGCCCGACGACATGGACTTCGAGCTGGTGGAGCCGCTCCGCGACCTCTTCAAGGACGAGGTCCGCCAGGTGGGCGCGGAGCTGGGGCTCCCGGAGGAGATCACGCAGCGCCAGCCGTTCCCGGGTCCGGGGCTCGCCGTGCGGATCGTGGGCGAGGTCACCGTCGACAACCTCGCGAAGGTGCGGGGTGCCGACCACATCGTGCGCCAGGAGATCAAGCGCGCCGGGCTCGATCGCGAGACGTGGCAGGCGTTCTGCGTCCTCCTCGCCGATGTGAAGAGCGTGGGCGTGATGGGCGATGGGCGCACCTACGAGGCGCCGGTCGTGATCCGGGCGGTCACGAGCGAGGACGCGATGACCGCCGATTGGGCCAAGCTGCCGTACGAGGTGCTCGACGCGATCTCGAGCCGGATCATCCGTGAGGTTCCCGGTGTGAACCGGGTTGCCTACGACATCACGAGCAAGCCCCCCGGCACGATCGAGTGGGAGTAGCGCCGGGGAAGCGTCAGACGCGAGACGCGGTGACGATCAGCCGTTCGTAGCTCGCATACACCGGGTTACAGGTCGTGAGCACCAGGGTCGGCTCCTCGGTCTGCGCCAGGACGCGACCCGATCCTTGCTCCGGGACCACGAAGACGCGGTCGATCTCGTAGCGGAACGTCCCGTACTCGGTGCGCAGGGTGACCTGGTCGCCGGGTCTCAGTTCGTTCAGCTTGAAGAACGGGTGCAGGTACGTCGTGCGGTGACCGGCGATCCCCACTCGGCCGCCGTCGTCCCACGGGTCGGCGGTGTCGAGGTAGTGCCCCGGACCTTGCTTGAGCCGCTCGGTCCCCGTCCCTTGCACGACCATGAAGTTGAGGCCGATCTCGGGGATCACGAGTTGTGCGTACGCCTCACCGAGCGGCACCTGCTGGGCGTCGGGTGGGCGGCCGGGGTCCTCCCGTGCGACGAACCCGGTGCGCAGGCGATCCTGTGCGTGGGCCGTCTCGATGCCCGTGCCCCAGAGGAGCCATCCCACGTACCCCCCGATGCCGGAGGCCACCAGTAGGCACGCGACCCCGAACCAGTGCACGACGGCGGCCCACCCGCGGCGTCGCCGGACGGGTCGGGGTGCCGTCGTGCCCAGCGGGTCGAACGGCCCTTCCGCGGAGGTGCTCTCGCTCATTCCGGCATCGGCTCAAGCGTAATCGAGCGGCCCTGGGATCACTCGACCGAGGAGCGCCGCCCGGCCTAGGTCAGGAGTCTCCGGAATCATCCCCTGCCTTGCGGCTCCCAAGTCGATGCTCGTAGGGTGAGATGATCGAATCTGACGCAAAAGGTCCGCGGCTTCGTGCCGGCCTGAAAGGGAGGAACACAGATGCGCAAGGGCTTCGCCCTCGTCTTGGCGGTCTCCGTCGCCCTGCTTCCGGGGGTTGCGATCGCCGGCCCCTACTCACCTGATCCCTCATATCAGGCCGATGCCGTCGTCCGCGACGCCAAGTTCGGGAACGGCGCGATCTACCTGGGAGGGGAGTTCACCCACATGCGGCCCGCCGGCGCGGCGGCCGGCACGAACGAGGTCGTGCGCAACCACGCGGCCGCGATCGACGCGGGGAGCGGGGCCCTCCTGTCGTGGAACCCGAACGTGAACGGCACGGTGTATGGCGTGTTGGTGGACGGAGACACCGTCTACCTCGCGGGGAAGTTCACGAGCGTCGACGGTGCGAGTCGCACGAACCTCGCGGCGGTCGACGCCACGACGGCCGCGGTGAAGTCCTGGAACCCGAGGGCCGCCGGCGTCGTGCGCACGATCGTCAAGGGACCCAACGGGAACCTCTTCATCGGCGGCGGCTTCGGGTCGGTGAACGGGCAGAGCCGCAGGCGTCTCGCCGAGATCACGCCGAGCGGCAGTGTCACCTCGTGGTCGGTCAACGTAGGCCAGGTGTCGGGATTCGCCTGTCCGCCGCGGTGTCAGCCGACGGTCTTCACGATCGATTTCTCCGATGACGGCGGCACGGTGTTCTTCGGCGGTCATTTCGGGCTCGTGAACGGCGTCTCGCGCAACGAGGTCGCGGCCGTGTCCATCAACAACGGGTCGACGCTGCTGCCGTGGGATCCCGACGTCTACGCGCCGGCGAACTGCCCCGACTGCCAGACGAACGAGACGAGTCGGGTCTACCACCTGATCATCACGTCGAACAAGGCGTACATGTGCGGCGGGTTCTGGAACGTCTGGAACCAGTCCAAGCGCGCGTTCAACATCCTCGTGACGAACCTCACGACGGGCCAGCCCGACCCGACGTTCGCGGCGGGAGACGACGGGGACACGCCGGGCTGCGAACTCCGGGGCGGGGTCCTCTACTTCGGCGGCCACTTCAACTACGTGGGGCCGATCTGCTCGCCGAACCCCCCGGCCGGCAGGAACGCGACGAAGTGCACGGCCGACAACGGCTCGATCACCCGCCATCACGTGGCGGCGGTCGACGCCACGACCGGCCAGCTCCTCGGATGGAATGCGAACGCGAACTCGAACCACGGCGTCTGGTCGATCCAGAGTGGCCCGAACGGCCAGATGGCCTTCACGGGCTACTTCACGACGATCGGCGGAAGCAAGCAGCAGATGATCGCGAAGTACTCGGCCTCGCACCTGATCTGATCCGTACCGGGCCGGGCGGACCGTCGGACCGCCCGGCCCGGGGATCACCAGGGCCGGCCGCGTGTCGGCCGTTCGGTCGGCGGCCGCCTCTATGATGCGGGGGTGTTCGACGCCTCCCCCCTGGTCGAGGGGCTCAACGACATCCAGCGAGAAGCAGTCCTCCACACCGAGGGTCCGGTCCTCATCGTGGCTGGCGCCGGTTCGGGCAAGACGCGGGCGCTCACCCACCGCATCGCCTACCTGATCCGCGAGAAGGGCGTGGCGCCCGGGGCGGTGCTCGCGATCACCTTCACGAACAAGGCCGCTCGCGAGATGGCGGAGCGGGTCGAAAGCCTCGTCGGAGGCCGTGTGGCGCATGGGATGTGGATCCTCACCTTCCACTCGATGTGCGCGCGGATCCTTCGCCGTGAGCACACGCATCTAGGGATCCCGAGTGCCTTCACGATCTACGACGACGGAGACACCGAGCGCCTGATCTCGAGCATCTGCAAGGAATTCGATCTGGATCTGAAGCGGTACCCGCCCCGGGCGATCGCGAGCGCGATCGGCAAGGCCAAGGACCGGGTGCTCTCGCCGGGTGAGTTCAAGGCAATGACGAGCAATCCGTACGAGGAGACGGTGGCCTCGGTCTACGAGGCCTACGAGCGCCGCAAGCGCGAGGCGGGCGCCCTCGACTTCGACGACCTGATCTCGGAAACCGTGCGGCTCTTCCGCGACCACCCGCAGGTGCTCCACCACTACCAGGAGCGCTTCACGTACGTGATGGTCGACGAGTACCAGGACACGAACCGCGCCCAGTACGAGCTCGTGAACCAGCTTTCCGCGGCCCATCACAACGTGTGCGTGGTGGGCGACGCCGACCAGGGCGTGTACTCGTGGCGCGGCGCGACGATCCAGAACATCCTCGACTTCGAGCGCGACTACCCCGAGGCGAACGTCTTCCTGATGGAGCAGAACTACCGCTCCACTCAGAACATCCTGGCGGTCGCGAACGCGCTGATCGAGAAGAACCAGATGCGCAAACCCAAGACCCTGTGGACCGAGGCGGGCAACGGCGAGCTCTCGGTCCACTACCGCGCGCAGGACGAGCACGAAGAGGCGATGTGGGTCGCGTCCGAGATCGAGCGGCTGCGCGAGAGCGAGGGCTATCGCTTCCGCGATGTCGCGATCTTCTATCGGACGAATGCCCAATCCCGCGTGCTCGAGGACATCTTCATGCGGTCGGGCACGCCGTACCGGGTCTTCGGTGGCGTGCGGTTCTACCAGCGGCGCGAGATCAAGGATGTGGTCGGGTACCTTCGGCTGCTGTTGAACCCGCAGGACGTGATCAGCTTCCGCCGGGTCGTGAATACACCGAAGCGGGGGATCGGCGACGCCACGGTGGCGGCGCTCGAGTCGTTCGCGCGGGACGAAGGGATCACGATCCTGGACGCCTGCCGGCGGGTCGACGAGATCTCGGTGCTGGCGGCGCGCGCGAAGGGCGCGGTGGCCGGGTTCGTGCACATCATGATCGCGATCCAGGGCCACCTCGACGACGGGGCCGGTCCCGCCCGCATGGTGGAGTTCGCGGCCCAGGAGTCGGGGTACCTCGCCGAGCTCGAGGAGGAGCGGTCGGTCGAGGCTCAGGGCCGGATCGAGAACATCCAGGAGCTGTCGGGCGTGGCGGCCGAGCTGCTCGCGCGCGAACCCGAAGCCGGGCTCGAGGGCTTCCTCGAACAGCTCTCGCTCCTGGGCGAGCAGGACGAGTACGAAGAGGATGACTCGCAGGTGACGCTCATGACGCTCCACATCGCCAAGGGCCTGGAGTTCCCGATCGTGTTCATCGTGGGCATGGAGGACGGGGTGTTCCCGCACTTCCGCTCGATGACCGACGCGGCCCAGCTGGAGGAGGAGCGGCGGCTCGCCTACGTGGGCGTGACCCGCGCGCGCGAGCGCCTGTACCTGACGAACGCCTGGAGCCGGACGCTCTTCGGGCAGTCGCAGTACAACCCTGAGTCGCGGTTCCTGAAGGAGATCCCCGAGCATCTGGTCGAGCGGCGCGAGGGCGAGGCCGCGAGCCGGCGGAGCCGCGGCGCGGCGAGCGCTGGGTCGGGCGGAGGTGGGTACCGAGGAGCGCAGACGCACACCGTGCTCGGTCTGCCGGGCCGCGAGCGCGAGATGGTGCCCGCGCGCGACTGGACCCCCACGCCCGCGGGGGTGCCCAAGCGCGCGGCCCCGGCGATATCGGCAGGCGACACGGTGCTCCACGACACGTGGGGCGAAGGGGTCGTGCTCGACGTCTCGGGCGACGGCGACGGCGCCGTGGCCGCGGTCGCGTTCCGCGAGGTGGGGGAGAAGCGGGTGCTGCTCGCCTACGCGCCCCTGAAGAAGGCCGGCGAGTAGACGGCCGTGCGGCTCCGTCAGCGGAAGATCGCGAGATACCCGGCGACCAGGATCACGATGCCCGCCACGAGCGGCGCGATCACCCAGGCGAGCCCGAGCCGGCCCCGGTAGGGCCCAAGCGTCCCGACCTTGGTGGTGGGCTTGAGGCCGGGCGGGCGGATCTGCACGTTCTTCGGCATCGCTCGAGTATAGGAGCGGCCGCTAGCTGCCCAGTCGGTCGAGGACGTTGCGCGTGATGCGTTCGACCGCGGGATCGCCCAGCCCGTCGGTCCAGTCGGTACACCCGGCGTTGAACACCGTGCCGCCCCCAGGTGTGGTGAACACGGCCATGGCTGCGTGGTTGTGGCGCAGATGGTCCAGGCGCGCCTCCCAGCCCCCGCCGTGGATCGCCATCGCGACCGACTCAAGCTCGCCCGGTTCGTGCGCGTACCGGCTCGGCTGCTCGTGCTGGGTCCAGAGCTTCGCGGGGGCGGTCGCCAGCACCTCGAGGGTCTCGGGCGCGCCGTCGGCGTGCGTGGGCACCGGGAGACCGTCCACCAGGGTCAGCTCGCAGCCGTCGACCTCGTAGGCCACGATCGCGTCCGCGAGGCCCAGTGCGTCGCCGTACGCGAGGTCCGCGCCCTCGAAGGCCCAGTGCTCGGGGCGCCAAACCGTATAGGCGCCGCTCGCCTTGGGCGCGCCGAGTCCGTACCGCGAGTAGCCGCCACGGGAGAAGGAGAGCCCGGTCGTCGAGAACTCGGCCCAGCCGATCCGTCGGTCCACCCAGGCGCTCGTGATGTGCCGCTCATCGGGCGTGCCGACGACCGGATCCTGGTCGGCTCCGTACTTGTGTCCCACCATGTGCCTGCGATCGTCCTCGAACCGGACCTGCCAGTAGCACGTGTTCCCGCTGAAGAAGGCCGCGTTCCCCCCGGTGCCGGTGAACCGCTCGACCGTCTCGCGCATGCCCCACGACCAGTACTCGTCGTGCCCGACCGACAGGAGCATCCGGCGGCCATCGAGGAGATCCGGGTGCGCCTCGAGGTCCTGCGAGATCGCCAGGTCGATCTCGAAGCCATTCGTCTCCGCCCAGCTGAAGAATGGGCGCTCCCAGTTCCACCATCCGGCCCCGCCGCTCCACACCGAGAGACCGAGCGGCTCCGCCCACTCGAAGAACCAGAGCGCCTCTCGGTCGGGCGTCGGCTGCGACTTGCGCCGGTGGGGTTCGGGCTTCACGAGGAACCCGGGTGCCATCGGGCGCTCGAACGAGACTCTGGTGCCGCCCGTGTAGAGCGAGGGGCCGCCCCAGTCGTTGTAGGCGTTCCAGGTCGAGGTGCTGAGCACCATCAGGATCGGGGCGGGCTCGGCGCCGGGCGCGCGCCGCACGACGAGGAACGCTTCGGCGCGCTGATCGCCCGAAGTGACCTTCACCGCGTAGTAGCCCGAGCGCCACTCGGCGCCCACCGGTATCTCAAGGGCAACGGGCCAGCCGCACCCGTGGGAAGAGGCGTCGTCGGGCGTGGCGTAGAAGGCGCCGTGAAAGTCGGTCGCAGACCAGACGGTCTCGCGCTCGGCGCCCTCGCGCGCCACCTCGATGTCGACGGACGGCGCGTACGTGGAGAGGTGCAGCGCCACCGGCTCGCCCGGCTCGACGCTCTGGGGCCAGCAGTACGCCTCAATCATGACGCCAGTCTAGGTGACGCGATACAGGCGCCAGTGCCCAGGGACGCCTTTCAGCTCGTGTTCCCCGGCGTCCACGAAGGTCACGTCGGTGGACTGACAGAGGAGCCGGACCTGTTCGGACACAAGCACCTCGCCGGCACCGGCCGCCGCCATCACTCGCGCGGCTTCGTGGACGGTTACGCCGCGGATGTCCTCGCCGGCAAGTTCCACCTCGCCCACGTGGACGCCGACCCGAAGCGCTACGCCATGCTGTCGAGCTGCCTCCGCGATCGCCATGCCGCATCGGACGGCCGCCGCTGACGCGTCGAACGACGCGAGTATCCCGTCGCCCGTGGTGGTGATCCGCCGGCCGCCGAACCGCTCGATGGCGTCGTCGGCCTGGTGGTAGTGCAACGAGAGCAAGTCGTGCCAGGGCGCGTCACCCAGGCGGGCCGCGGTGCCGGTGGAGTCGACGATGTCGGTGAACAACAGCGACGCCAGGACGCGGTGCGGTGTCGCGCCGCCCACCCAGCGACGCATGCCCGACCATTCGAGCATCACGCACGGCTCGTCGCCGATCGTCCAGCCGTCGTGTCCGGGCGGGACGTCGTAGAGGTCGCCGGGGCCGTAGTGGAGCTCGGTGCCGTCCTCGAGCAGGATCGCCTGGCGGCCTTCCAGCGTGACGCCGACGTGGTGGGCCTGGCACCAGTCGCCGCCGACGAGCCGCCGGAAGTCGTCCCTCCAGCGCCAGCCGACGGGTTGCACGCTCCGTGACACCGTGAGGCCACCGATCGAGATCAGCTGTTCGGTCACCCCTCCAAACTCAACCAGCTCGTCGGGCTCGTTCCAGTTCCGGATGAGGTTCATGCGCGGAGTCTGTGGCTCGCCGCGGCGCGGCGCAACCTGGCCGAGATCAGGCGATGACCCGGTACAGGTGCCAGCTGTCGGGGACACCCGCCCCCATCGACACGGTGAGGTGTCTGGGGTCGGCATGTACGGATAGTCGCCCTCGCGGGTACCGGACCGCAAGCCGGGCGCCATCACCCGTTCGCTAGACTGCCCGGGCCATGGCCGCCGCGAACCGCATCATCATCGCCAAGCCTGGCCTCGACGGGCACGACCGCGGGGCCAAGGTGGTCGCGCGCGCACTCCGAGACGCCGGGTTCGAGGTGATCTATACGGGCCTGCACCAGACGCCCGAGCAGATCGCCGAAACCGCCATCCAGGAGGACGCCGACGCCGTAGGGCTCTCGAGCCACTCGGGTGCGCACATGACGCTCTTCCCCAAGGTCGTGGCGGCATTGCAAGAACGCGGCGCCGGCGACATCCTGGTCTTCGCGGGCGGGGTCATCCCCGCCGACGACATAGCGGCGCTCGAGGCGGCCGGCATCGAGAAGGTCTTCACCCCGGGCGCCTCCACCGTCGACATCGCCGCGTGGCTCACCGACCGGCTCTCCTGAAGGGACACCTCCACACGTGGATCTCTACGAGCATCAAGGCAAGGAGCTCTTCCGGGCGCAGGGGATCGCCACCCCCCGCGGGATCGTGGCCACGACCGCCGACGAGGCCGCCGCGGCGACCACCGAGCTCGGCGGGAAATCGGTCGTGAAGGTCCAGGTCCAGGTCGGCGGCCGCGGCAAGGGCGGCGGGGTCGTCCTGGTCGACTCGCCCGAGCGGGCCGCCGAGGAGGCCGCGAGGATGCTGGGCTCCGACTTCAAGGGCCATCAGGTCACTCAGGTCCTCTGCGAGGAGCTGCTCCCGATCGCGCAGGAGTACTACACGTCGATCCTGCTCGACCGGTCGACCGGCGACTACTTGGCGATGATGACCGCCGAGGGCGGCATGGACATCGAGGAGCTGGCGCACACTCGCCCCGAGGCGCTCCGCCGCGTGCACGTCGACGCGATGCTCGGGATGCGCGCCTTCCACGTCAGGGAGCTGACGGGGTGCCTGCCGGTCGGGGCCCGCGACGGCGCGGGCGACGTGCTCCGCCGGATGTACGGGCTGACCCAGGAGCGCGACGCGACGCTCGTCGAGGTGAACCCGCTCGTGCTGCTCGAGGATGGCCGCGTCGTCGCGCTCGACGCGAAGGTCACGATCGACGATAACGCGCTCTTCCGTCACGAGGACATCGACGCGATGAAGGCTGCCTTCCCGATCGACCCCGTGCAGGCGCGCGCGAACGAGAAGGGCCTCCAGTATGTGAAGCTCGAGGGCAACGTCGGGATCATCGGCAACGGCGCGGGGCTCGTGATGTCGACGCTCGACGTCGTCGCGCAGGCCGGCGCGCACGCGGCGAACTTCCTGGACGTGGGGGGCGGCGCGAGCGCCGACCAGATGGCGACGTCTCTCGAGGTCGTGCTGAGCGACCCGGCGGTCAGGGCCGTATTCATCAACATCTTCGGCGGGATCACGCGGTGCGACCTGGTCGCTGAAGGGGTGCTGGGCGCGCTGGAGCGGGTCGAGGCGACGGTGCCGCTGGTGGTCCGCCTCGACGGCACGAACGCCGAGGAGGGACGTCGCATCCTCGCCGGGGCCGCGCATCCGAGGATCGTGCCCGCGGCCACCATGTTAGAGGCCGCCGAGCGAGCCGCCGCCTTCGCGAACGGAGCGGCGGCATGAGCATCCTGATCGGCGCCGACACGAGGCTCGTGGTGCAAGGCCTCACCGGGAAGGAAGGCACGTTCCACACGCTGCGGAACCGTGCGTACGGCACGCAGGTCGTGGCCGGCGTGACGCCCGGCAAGGCCGGCCAGGACGTCGAGGGCATCCCCGTGTTCGACACGGTGGCCGACGCGGTGCGAGAGGCCGGCGCGAACACCTCGATGATCTTCGTGCCGCCGCGTTTCGCAGCCGAGGCGATCCTGGAGTCTGCGGACGCAGGCATCGACCTGGTCGTGTGCATCACCGAGGGGATCCCGGTCAAGGACATGGCGCACGTCCACAGCTACCTGAAAGGCCGCGACACCACGCTGATCGGACCGAACTGCCCCGGCGCTATCTCACCGGGGGTGGCGAACGTCGGGATCATCCCGCCCGAGGTCTGCCTGCCAGGGCGCGTGGGATTCGTGAGCCGATCGGGGACGCTCGTCTATCAGATCGTGCACGAGCTCACGCAGCGGGGGATCGGCCAGTCGACGTGCGTCGGGATGGGCGGCGACCCGGTGCACGGCATCGGGTTCATCGAGGCGCTCGCCGCGTTCGAGGCCGACCCCGCCACCGACCTGATGATCATGACCGGCGAGATCGGCGGCGACGACGAGGAGCGCGCGGCGGTCTACATCACGGCGAACGTGTCGAAGCCCGTCGTGGCCTACATCGCGGGCTTCGAGGCGCCGCCCGGCAAGCGCATGGGTCACGCGGGCGCGATCGTGACCGGCTCGCAGGGCACCGCGGCTGCCAAAGCCGAAGCGCTCGAGGCGAACGGCGTTCGCGTGGCGCGCACGCCTAGCCAGGTCGCCGAGCTCGTGCAGGACGCCCTGGCGTGACCGAGGACGCGGGTCGCGCGCGCGGCCCGCTCGTGACCGCGCTCGTGCGCGGCACGCTAGCCTTCTTGGGAGTCGCGCTCGCGGGCCAGGCGATCGCGTTCGTCCTGTACGCGGTGTCGGGCCTGTACCGGCCGTGGTCGTGGGTGAAGATCGGCCTGCTCTACGTGCTGTCGTTCTGCGGGGTCGCGGTCGATGTGACCGTCCCGGCCTTGGGATCGGCGCCGTACCGAGTGCGCGTCGTACTGATGGCGGGCTCCCTGGCGGTCGCGGGGGCAGGCTACGTCGCCGGCCGTTCGGTCGTGCGGTCGATGGCGGAGCCCACGGACCGGTCCACCAGGGACCTGCGGACGGCCGCCGCGTGGGGTGCCCTCCCGGCGTTGCCCTTCGCGCTGCTGGCCGGGTGCTCGTCGCTCCTCGTCTCCCTGCGGTTCCCCGACAACGGGATCGAGCGGGTTCGGCCGGTGTCGTGGGAGGCGTTCGTGCTGCCCTTGCTGGTCGTGGCTGTGGCGGGATGTGCGGGCGGCGCGGCGGCGTTCCTCCGCAAGCGGCCGTCGAGGGTGCGCGACGCCGCGGCGGGAGGCTGGCGGATGTTCGTCACGGCGCTGCTCCTCGCGTTCGCGGGCGTGCTCGTCCTCGCGGCGCTCGAGCCGGGCGTGACGAACCGCTACGCACGGGGCCTCAAGGACATGGGGGTGGGAGGCGCGGTTCTGTTCGGGCATCATCTCCTGCTCCTGCCGAACCAGTCGCTCGACGTGCTGGCGCCCTCGATGGGCGGAGCAGCCGAGCTCGCCGTGCAGGGCGATGTCACCGAGCTGACCATGGGGGGGATCGACGCCGGACCCGTGATCGGGTCGGTCGCCGGCTCCGGGGAAGCGGCACGGAGCGTCGACTTCCCCCCCGGCTATCTGCTCTTCCTGGCCATCCCCGCGGCCGCAACCATGACGGGCGGGCGAAGGGCCGCTCGCGGCGTGGCCGAGGTTCGAGAGCGCGCGAGCAGGGGGGCGGCAGCCGGCCTGGTGTTCGCGTTCCTCGTGAGCGCGGGTTCGGCGATGGCGACCCTCACCGTGTCCAACCCGTCGCGGTGGCGCGGCCACTTCGGGCCTCGACCCACCTCGACGGCGCTGCTCGCGCTGGCATGGGGCGTCGCCGGCGGGGTCCTGGGCGCGCTGAAAGGGTCGGGGTCTCAGACGGTCGGCGAGACGGAGCCGGAGGCCGACGGACTCCCCGGGCTCACCTCGGCGTAATGCTGCTCGATCGAGGTGTAGCGCCGCCATGCGGCCGCCCATCCCGCATCGTCGCGGGCGAACTTCTCGATGGGCGTCTGCGGCGACTGGCGGTCCCAGATGCCGAAGAACGTGCGGCCGTATCCCAGCAGATACCGCTGACCGGAGTGCGTGTACTGCTGGACGTCGTTGTCGACCGCACTGGTCGACGGAGCCGGGGCCTGGCCCATGCCCCTTCCCGCGGGCACCTCGACGTGGTTCGGCTCGAGGGCCGCGAACCGCGTCCACGCCAGTCGCCACCCCTCGTCCGTGCGCGCGAAGCGCTCGGCCGGCGTCGTCGGGGCCTGGCGATCCCAGATCCCGAAGAAGTCGGCTCCGTAGCCGAGCACGTGGCGGTACCCGGAATGCGTGTACTTGACGTCGAGCGACGAGGTGGTCTGGCCCTGTGCGGTCGGAGCGTTCATTTCGGCGACGACCGGGGTGGAGGCCGTCGTGGTCTCCGACGTCGCGGATGCTTCGGGAGCGTTCTCGATCGTGGCGTCGGAAGCAGTGGGCGCGGGCACGGTCAGGTCGCTCTGGCAGTACCGACACTTGATCGCGGCGTCCTGTATCTCTTCCGCGCAGTAGGGACAGGTCTTCACGATGGATCCTTCCTCGCTCCGATGCGCCCCTAGGCTAGCGGAACATGGGAACGCACGAGGCCCGGCCGCCTGGCCGGGCCTCGTGGAGGGTCGGAGAGGGCGTCAGAGCTCGGTCGCGGGGGGCGGCGGCGCGACCACCGTGTCGTCGGACTTGAAGTAGAGGAACGAGGCGTAGGCCATGGCCGCGAGCAAGATGACGCCGATCCAGGCGCCGAACCCGGCGGACACCTCGCTCGTGAGCACGAGCAGGAACTTCAAGAGCCCGAAGACCACGACCGCGAACCCCAGGTAGGCGGCCGCCTTGGCCCGCGAGACCGGCAGCTGCATGTTCATATTCATGTTCGCGAGCTGCGACCCCTCGAACAACAGCAGCACGATCAGCGCGATCCCCATCATCAGGCCGAAGAACCCGCCGCTGCCGTTCCAGGCGGACCACTTGGCACAGAACGTCTGAACCCCGGTGATCTCGGCGCAGAACTTCTGCCACGGAAGGAAGCTGTCGATCAGCAGCAGGATGCCCGTGATCAACACTCCCTTGGTCGCCATCGACATCGACGCCATGTCGAAGGTCGGCTTGGAACCGCCCTGTGACTCCATCGCATGCTCCTTTCGCACGCACCTGGGCACGTTGCACAGGCGACGCTTGATTGAAGCAGGCTTGCGGCCCGGGTCAATCACCTACGGCGGTGAGCCCACGTGGGCTCCGCGATAGCATGCGGCAAGATGGGAGGGCATATCGCGGTGCTGGTGTCCGGCTCGGGCACGAACCTGCAGGCCCTCCTCGACGACCGGGTGATCGCGCCATTCATCGCGCTGGTGCTGTCGGATCGCCCCAGCGTCGGCGCGCTTGAGCGGGCCGCGTCGCGGGGCATCGAGACCGTCGTCGTGGCGCCCGGCACCGCTGACCGTGGGGGCTACACCGATGCCGTCCGCGATGTGTTGGTCGCCCGATCGATCGACACCGTCGTGCTGGCCGGCTACATGCGGGTGCTCGGCGCCTCGTTCTTCGACGCGTTCCCCGGACGCGTGCTGAACGTGCACCCGGCCCTGCTGCCGTCGTTCCCCGGGGCGCGTGCGGTGGCCGACGCGCTCGACTGGGGGGTCAAGGTCACGGGGGTCACCGTCCATCTCGTGGACGAAGAGGTCGACCACGGGCCGATCGTGCTACAGGAGGCGATCGATGTGCGCGACGACGACACCTGGGAAACGCTGGAACCGCGTGTGCACGCCGTCGAACACCGGCTGCTGCCCGCCGCCGTGCGAGCGTTGCTGGCGGACCGTCTGGTCGTGGAAGGTCGAAGTGTCCGGATCATCGAAGGGGAGCCATCACCATGAGCGACACGACGCCCGTGCGCCGGGCCTTGCTGGCCGTGTACGACAAGACCGGGGTGGTGGCGTTCGCGAGAGAGCTCGTGGCCCGCGGGATCGCCATCGTCTCGAGCGGCGGCACAGCCGCCACGCTCCGGGAGGCCGGGCTGCCGGTCACCCCGGTGGAGGAGGTCACCGGTTCGCCCGAGATGCTCGGCGGCCGCGTCAAGACGCTCCACCCGTCGATCCACGGCGGGATCCTCGCCGATCGCCGGCGCCAAGACCACGCCGACCAGCTCGCCGCCCAGGGGATCGAGCCGTTCGACCTGGTGGCGGTCAACCTCTATCCGTTCCGCGAGACGGTGGCGGCCGGTGCGTCCTTCGAGGAGACGATCGAGCAGATCGACATCGGCGGCCCTGCCATGGTCCGCGCCGCGGCGAAGAACCATGCGAACGTCGGCGTGGTGGTCGACCCCGCCCGGTACGACGCGATCGTGGCCGAGCTCGACGCGCAAGGAGGTCTCACGGCGGGGACGCGCCGGACGCTGGCGGCGGCCGCGTTCGCGCACACCGCTGCGTACGACGCCGCCGTGGCCGGTTGGTTCGCGCAGCAGGAGGCGACCGGCGCCGGCGAGGCGAGCGGCGAGCCCGAGGCGCTGCCGGCGTTCGTCGGGCTCTCGTACGAGAAGGTCGGCGAACTCCGGTACGGCGAGAACCCTCACCAGCGCGGCGCGATCTATCGGGAATCGGCCTCCCGAGGGGTGCTCGGCGGCGCGAGCGTGCTCCAGGGCAAGGACATGTCCTTCAACAACTGGCTCGACGCGTACGCGGCGTACGAGCTCGTTGCCGCGATGCCCGAAGGCTCGGCGGTGATCGTTAAGCACAACAACCCGTGCGGCGCGGCAGCCCGCGGGACGCTCGCCGACTCGTATCGCGCAGCGTTCGAGTGCGACACGGTGAGCGCCTTCGGCGGGATCGTGGCGTTCCACGGGGAGGTCGACGTCGATGCCGCGCGGGCGATGGCCGAGGTCTTCACCGAGGTGGTGATCGCGCCCTCGTACACCGCATCGGCGAGTGCGGCCTTCGCCGAGCGGCAGAGCCTGCGGGTCGTGGCGGCGGAGATGCCCGGCGGGGGCGGTCTCGACGTGCGCCCGATGCCCGGCGGCGCGCTCGTGCAGGACCGAGACCTCGTGACCGAGACGCGCGCCGAATGGAAGGTCGTTTCGAGCCGCGAGCCGACCGCCCAGGAATGGGCCGATCTCGAGCTCGCCTGGACGATCTCGTGGCGGGTGAAGTCGAACACGATCGTCCTTGTCCGCAACGGGGCCACCGTGGGCGTGGGCGCGGGCCAGATGTCCCGGGTCGACTCGTCGTGGATCGCGACCCGGAAGGCGGGGGAGGGGGCCAAGGGAGCGGTGCTGGCGAGCGACGCGTTCTTCCCGTTCCCCGACGCCCTGGAGGTGGCGGCCGATGCGGGCTGCACCGCGGTGATCCATCCGGGCGGCTCCAAAGGAGACGAGGACGTACTGGCCGCGGCCGAGGCGCGCGGGATGGCGGTCGTGCTGACGGGGCGGCGGCACTTCCGGCACTGACCACCCGTTTGGTCGCAGCTCCGACCCCGGGGGTAGGATTCGCCGCGTGACCGCCCGCACCCTCGACGGCAGAGCCGTCGCCGCTCAGATCCGCTCGGAGGTATCCGAGCGGGTACGCGCGCTCGGTGAGCGCGGGGTGATTCCGGGCCTGGCCGCCGTCCTCGTGGGAGACGACCAGGCTTCTCGCATCTACGTGGGTGCCAAGCACAAGGCCTGTGCCGACGTCGGGATCCGCTCCGAACAGGTCGACTTGCCCTCGTACGTGACCGAGGGCGAGCTGATGGCCACGCTCCGCCGCCTGAACCGTGACCCCGAGATCCACGGGATCATCGTGCAGCTGCCGTTGCCTGCGCATCTGCGCGAGCTCGAGGTCCAACGCACGGTCGCGCCCGAGAAGGACGTCGACGGCCTCCACCCCTGGAACATCGGGATGATGTTGCGCAGCGAGCCGACGTTCCTGCCGGCGACCCCCTACGGGATCGTCGAGCTGCTCCTGCGTGAGGGCATCCCGCTGGAGGGCGCCGAGGTGTGCATCGTGGGCTACGGCGACCTGGTGGGCGCGCCGCTCTCGATCATGCTGACCCAGGATTCGATCCGCGGCAACGCCACTGTCACCTGCACCCACATCAAGACCAACGACCTGAAGGCGCACACGCGCAACGCCGACATCCTCGTCGTCGCGGCGGGCGTGCCGCAGCTGATCGGCGGCGACATGATCAAACCGGGTGCCACGGTCGTCGACGTGGGCGTGCACCGCACCGCCGACGGGCTCGTGGGCGATGTGCAGCACGACGAGGCCGTGGCCGTGGCCGGCGCGATCACCCCTGTCCCGGGCGGGGTCGGGCCGATGACGGTCGCGATGCTCCTCGTCAACACGGTGGCCGCCGCGGAACAACAGGCATTCGGCCGATGACACCCGGTGGCCGCCTGGCGGCGCTGCTCGCCGCGGGTGAGTTCTGCGTCACCGGTGAGATCGTGCCGCCGCGCGGTGGCGACGCAAGTGCTGTGACCGATCACGCCCGGGCACTGGTCGGGTCGATCGACGCGGCGAACGTCACGGACAACCCCACCGCGAACGCGCACATGTCGCCGGCGGTTGGGGCTGCGTTCGTGGCGCGCGCGGGCGTCGAGCCGACCCTGCAGCTCACGGTCCGCGACCGGAACCGGCTGGCGTTCACCTCGGAGCTGTTGGGTGGCTGGGCGCTCGGCGCGCGCAACGTGCTGTGTTTGAGTGGCGATCCGATCGCTCTGGGCGACCACCCCGACGCCGCGGCCGTGCACGACCTCGACGTGCTCGAGGCGGTGCGGCTCGCGAAGCGTCTTCGCGACGAGGGGCTGACGATGGGCGGCAGCGAGGTTGCCGACCCGCCGCGGTATCTGATCGGCGTGGCCGAGATGCCGCTCGCTGACCCCTACGACCCCGCCCGCCTGGAGCAGAAGCTCGACGCCGGCGCGGACGTGATCTGGACCCAGATCGCCTACGACGTCGAGGCGCTCACCGCTTGGGCCGACGCGGCGCGTCCCCGCGGCGTCTTCGAGCGCGCGAAGGTGCTGATCGGGCTCGTGCCGCTCCGCACGGCGAAGGGCGCCCGATTCATGGCCGAGAACCTGCCGGGGGTGCGGGTGCCCGCCGGGACGATCGCCGCGCTCGAGGAGGCCGGTGACGGCGCGGCTGAGGTCGGTCTTCGACTCACGGTCGACGTGGTCGAGGGACTCAAGGCGATCGACGGCGTCTCGGGCGTCCACCTGATGGGGATGGGTCACGACGATGCGGTGCGCGCGGTGATCGAGGGCGCCGGGTTGTTCCCCCGCCCGACGGGCGCGCTCTCCGCTTAGCTGCGGTCCTCGATCGGGACCCAGACCTGGTCCTTCGGCCCCACGTACTCGCTGCCGGGCCTGATCACCTTGTTGTCGGCGTACTGCTCGCGCACGTGCGCGGTCCAGCCCGCCATCCGTGCGAGCGCGAAGATCGGTGTCATCAGGTCCGTGGGGATCCCGAGCACGTGGTACACCCCGGCCGCGTACAGGTCGACGTTCGGCCAGAGTTGTTTCTGCTCGTAGACCGTTTCCTGCAGCGCCTCGAAGATGTCGGCCCATACGGTGTCGTCGTGCCGCTTGCCGACCTCGCGGGCGAGTTTCTTCAGCACGGCTGCCCGTGGGTCCATCGTGCGGTACACGGCGTGGCCGAAGCCCATGACCTTCTCGTGCCGCTCAAGCCGGCCGGCGACGTAGGCGGCCGCGCGGTCGGGCGAGACGATCTCCTCGGCCATCTTCATCGCCTCTTCGTTGGCGCCGCCGTGCAACGGCCCCTTCAGCGCGCCGATCGCACCCGTGATGGCGCTGAACATGTCGGAGAGCGTCGACGCGATGATGCGCGCCGTGAACGTGGACGCGTTCATGGTGTGGTCGGCATAGAGCGTGAAGGTTGAGTCCAGCGCCATCGCGTCCTCGACGTCGGGCTCCTCGCCCGAGAGCATCCACAGGAAGTTCGCGGCGTGGGGGAGCTTCGGGTTCGGCGGCACGATCTCCTGGCCGGTACGCAGCCTGTGATACGTGGCGATGAAGGTCGGCGTCTCGGCCACCAGGCGCATCGCCTTGCGGTACTCGGCCTCGGGCGAGTCGTCCCAGCCGTCGGGGTCGTACGTCGAGGCGGCCGAGATCGAGGTCCGCAGCATCGACATCGGCGAGGCCTGCTGGGCGAGCGTAGCCATCAGCCCGCTCATGAACGGGCTCAAGTCGCGCTCAGGCGTCAGGAACTCGTTCAGCTCGTCGAGCTGATCCCGGGTGGGGAGTGTGCCGTGATGCAGGAGATAGATGACCTCCTCGAACGTGGCGTGTTCGGCGAGGTCGGCGATGTCGTACCCCACGTACCACAGCCTGCCCAGATCGCCGTCGATGTCGGAGATCTTCGTCTGCGCGGCGACGATCTCGCGGAGTCCTTTCTCGGTCACGTTGGCACGTCCTGTTCGGTCGGCGTCGGGTCGGACCGCGTGCGGATCGGCGCCGCGCGGTCTCGGCGGTATCTGCCAGGATATCCCGCGGGCCGCCAACGGCCCAAACCCGGCCCCCTGACCACGGTTGAGAGGAACGAGTTGCCGTACCGCGTCACTCTGATCCCAGGCGACGGGATCGGTCCCGAGGTGATCGAAGCCGCCCGCCGCGTGATCGAGGCGACCGGCGTCGCGATCGAGTGGGACCGTCACGCGATGGGTGGGGTCGCCTTCTCCCGCACAGGGCGGTCGCTCCCCGGCAGCACGCTCGACGCGATCCGCGCGAGCCGCGTGGCGCTGAAGGGCCCGATCGAGACGCCGGTCACGAGCGGTCTGCGGAGCGCGAACCTCGAGCTCCGCAAGAGCCTCGATCTGTACGCGAACGTCCGTCCGTGCCGTCTCTATCCAGGCGTGCCCAGCGTGTACGAGCACGTGGATCTCGTCGTGGTCCGGGAGAACACCGAAGGGATGTACACGGGCTGGGAGTTCGAGATGGGGACCGACGAGGTGCGGCACCTGATGCGGTTCATCGAGGACTCGACTGGCCGTCGGATCCGCGAGGACTCCGGCATCTCGATCAAGACGATCACCGAGCACGGGAGCGATCGGGTGGTGCGGTTCGCGTTCGACTGGGCCACGCGTTTCGGCTGGACGAAGGTCACGGCGAGCCACAAGGCGAACATCATGAAGTTCTCCGACGGGTTGTTCCTGGAGGTGGCGCGGAAGGTCGCGGGCGACTATCCCGACATCGCCTTCGAAGATCGGATCATCGACGCCCTCTGCATGCAGATGATCCAGGCGCCCGAACGGTTCGACGTGCTCGTGATGCCCAACCTCTACGGCGACGTCGCGGCCGAGCTCGGCGCCGGGCTCACCGGGGGCGCGGGCATGGCCCCGGGGGCGCATTTCGGAGGTCCCGGCGGCGAGGATCTCGCGGTGTTCGAGGCCACGCACGGCGCGGCGCATCACCTGGCCGGCACGAACCAGGCCAACCCGATGGGCGTGATGTTGAGCGGCGCGATGATGCTGCGCCATCTCGGTGAGACCGGCGCCGGGGATCGGCTCGAGGCCGCGATCGCCGCGGTGCTCGCCGACGGTGTCCACGTCACGCGCGACCTGCGCGCGGCGGGAGACGATCGCCTGGGAGCCGGCACCTTCCAGGTCGCCGACGCCGTGATCGCGAAGCTGTAGCGACCTGGCGCGCGGTATCACGCGGATGCCCCACGGACGTCGCGGCTGATCCGCCACTCGGCCGATCCCGGCTCCGGTCAGGGTGCACGCTCGCTTCGTAGCATGGAGCTATCCAACCAGCGAAGGAGTGCCACCATGAAGGTCACCGTCGTCGGCAGCGGGTTCGTGGGACAGACCACTGCGATGCGGATCCTCGAGAAGGGCCTCGGTGAGGTCGTCCTGATCGACATCATCGAGGGCAAGCCCCAGGGCCTCGCGCTCGATCTGAAGGAAGCCGCGCCGGTCGAGGGCTACGAGCCGCTGATCACCGGCACGAACGACTACGCCGATACGGCGGGCAGCGACATCGTGGTGATCACCGCCGGATTCCCGCGTCAGCCCGGGATGAGCCGTATGGACCTACTGGGCAAGAACGCGGCGATCATGACCTCGGTGGTCGAGGCCGTGGTCCCCGGCTCGCCGAGCGCGATGATCATCGTGGTCTCGAACCCGCTCGACGAGATGACCTTCCTCGCGGCGGAGAAGTCCGGGTTCCCGAAGGAGCGCGTGTTCGGGATGGCGGGCGTGCTCGACTCCGCGCGCCTGCGCTACTTCATCAGCGAGGTCACCGGCGTCTCCCCGACGAAGATCGACGCGATGACGCTGGGGTCCCACGGCGACGCCATGATCGCCCTGCCGCGGCACGCGACCGTCGACGGGAAGCCGCTCCCCGAGCTCGTGGACGAAGCGACCCTCGAGACGCTCTTCCAGCGCACGCGTGACGGCGGCGCCGAGATCGTGGCCCTGCTGAAGACCGGGTCGGCGTATTACGCGCCGAGCGCCTCGGTCGTCGCGCTGGTCGAGGCGATCGCGACCGACTCGAAGGCGGTGCTGCCGGTCTGCGCGTGGGCGACGGGTCAGTACGGTATCGACGACGTATACGTCGGTGTGCCCGCGCGGCTGGGCGCCCAGGGCGTCGAGGAGATCGTGGAGCTCGACCTGAACGAGGCCGAGCTCTCCGCGCTCCGCAGCGCTGCCGAGGGCATCCGGACCAAGTGCGACGACCTCTCGAAGCTGTAGAAACCGATCGGATCAGATCGCGACGACGGCGCCATCATCGTCGTCGTGCAGGCGGGTGGCGTCGGCGAGCGACAGGGTGCCGCCTACGAAGCCTAGGAACCCACCGACGAGGGTGAGCCAGACGCCCGCGCCGAGCGACGTATCCACGAGATCCTGGAGGTGGCGACGCTGGGTGTCGCCGTCAACGCCCGTGCCGGCTCCTCTGCCTGGGCTCGAGGCCATCATGTCGTCGACGAACCCGTTCCGAAGCCGGCTCCCCGCCGTGACGATCGTGGCCCCCGATGCCCCCACGGTCACGAACCCGGCGACGATGATCAGCGTGGACACCGCGATGCGCCCGGGCCGCGCCAGCCCCCGGAAGGCCATCACGCCGACCAGCATGACCAGCGCACACCCAAGGGCGATCTTGCCCTCGGTGAGGTCCACCCCCTTGTAGATCTGGTCGAGCACGGCCGCGTTCCGGTCGGCGAGGCCGAACGTCGTCCACGTCAGGAGCGCCCCCATCCCCGCCAGGAAGCCCGCGATCATGGTGCAGAGGAATGCAGCGCTCCGCAGGCGCCCGGGGTCCCGGGCTGGCTCGGGTCCCACGGTCGGGTCGGCGTCGTGCGTCGTCTCGGTGGGCTCATCGCTCATGCGGGGGAGTCTCGCATCCCATGCATCGCGCTCCAAGCACGTCCAGGTGAAGGGCACGTGGTTAGCATGGGCGTATGAGTGATGGAGGATCGTTCTCAGAGCAGCTGCGCGCGCACACCCGCGCGTTCTTCACGAACTGGCAGGAGTACGAGGCGGGGTTCTGGACCAAGGTCGGACTCACGGTCAAGAATCGCACGCGCTCGGTCGTCACGCTCAAGGGCTGCTGCGGGAACCACGGTCAACCAGGCTGTTGACAGCTCCCGGGGGGCCCCGGTCGGGGCCCGCACGAGCACCACGGACACGGAGACGACGGCGAGCACGGGCACGCGCACTGAACGTCAGGCAGTCTCGAAGCCGCTAGCTCGGGCCGTGCTCCCACGCGCTCACGGCGACCGCGATCTCCTCGCCGACCTGCATCGTCGTTGCGCTGCCGCCGAGATCCGGCGTGCGGACCTTCCCGCGCCGCAGCACCTCGTCCACCGCCCATTCGACGTTCTCGGCGCCGGCCGGCTCGCCCACGTGGCGGAGCAGCATGGCCCCGGACAGGATCATCGCGATCGGGTTCGCGAGGCCCTTGCCCGCGATGTCGGGCGCGCTCCCGTGCACCGGCTCGAACACCGCGTACTCCCACCCGATGTTCGCGCCCGGGATCAGTCCGAGGCCCCCGACGAGCCCCGCGCAGACGTCGGAGAGGATGTCGCCGTACAGGTTCGGAAGCAGCAGGACGTCGAACAGATCCGGATGGTGCGCGAGACGGTTGGTCAGGTGGTCGATCTGGATCGCCTCGTAGTCGACCCCACCGCCGCTCTTCGCCGCCACCTCGTCCGCGGTCCGCAGGAAGAGGCCGTCGGAATAGCGCATCACGTTCGCCTTGTGGCCGACCGTGACCTTCTTGCGGCCGTTCGCCTTCGCGTATTCGAACGCGAACCGGACGATGCGCTGCGTGCCGGAAACGCTGATCGGCTTCACGGTGATGCCGGCATCCTTGGGGACGTCGTAGCCGCCCAGCTCTTTCAATTCCTCGCGGAGGCCGGCCGCGCCCTCGGACCCCCGCTCGAACTCGATCCCGGCGTACAGGTCCTCGGTGTTCTCGCGGATCACGACCAGGTCGACGCTGGGGTGACGGATCGGCACACCGGGGAGCGCGCGCGCCGGGCGCACCGCCGCGAACAGGTCGAGCCCTTGGCGGAGCGCGACATTCACGCTGCGGAACCCGGTGCCGACCGGTGTCGTGATCGGCCCTTTGATCGCGACGCGGGAATCCCGGATCGCGTCGAGGGTGGCCTCGGGCATCAGCTCGCCGTAGTCCGCGAGCGCGGCGGTGCCGGCCTCGCGCTCGATCCACTCGATCCCGACGTCGGCGGCGTCGAGCACGATGCGGGCGGCCGCGGCCACTTCCGGACCGATGCCGTCGCCGGGGATCAGGGTGACTCGATGCGCCATCGCGGGAACCTTACCGAACGCCCCGCCGGACGCCGCCCGGGGACCGGGCGGTCAGAACCGTTCGAACAGGATCGCGCGCTTGACCTCCTGCACAGCCTGCGTGACCTGGATGCCGCGCGGACAGGCATCGGTGCAGTTGAAGGTCGTGCGACAGCGGAAGACCCCGGTCTTCTCGGACAGGATCTTCATGCGGGTGGCGCCCGCCTCGTCGCGGGAGTCGAAGATGAACCGATGCGCGTTCACGATGGCCGCCGGCCCGACGTAGCCCTCGTCGCCCCAGAACACCGGGCACGAAGTCGTGCAAGCGGCGCACAGGATGCACTTGGTCGTGTCGTCGTAGCGAGCACGATCCTCGGGCGACTGGAACCGCTCCCTGTCGGGCTCGCCGCCTTCGTTCACGAGGTAGGGAAGGACCGACTTGAATCCGTCGAGGAACGGGTCCATGTCGACGATCAGGTCCTTCAGCACGGCCAGCCCACGGATCGGCTCGATGGTGACCTTGGTGCCCACGTCGGCGACCAGCACCTTGCAGGCGAGCGCGTTCCTTCCGTTGATCATCATCGCGTCGGAGCCGCAGATCCCGTGCGCGCACGAGCGCCGGAAGCTCAGGGTGCCGTCCTGGTGCCACTTGATCTCGTGGAGAACCTCGACCAGCCGCTCGAGGGGATCGGTCTCCACGACGAACTCGTCCCACCAGGAGTCGTCGGAGATCTCCGGGTTGAAGCGACGGATCTTCACGGTGAGCCGCACCTTGTCGCTCTGCGCGCGCACCTCGCGGCCGTCGGAGTCGCTGAGGACGTCGGCCGCCGTTGCCATCAGTACTTCCTCTCCATCGGGACGTAGGGTCCCATCTTCACCGGCTTGAAGTCGAGTCTGATCGAGCCGTCGTCGTTGCGGTACGCCAGGGTGTGCTTGAGCCAATCGACGTCGTCGCGGAGGGGGTAGTCGTCGCGGAAATGCGCGCCGCGGCTCTCGGTACGGGCGCGGGCCGACACGACCAGCGCCTCAGCGCAGTCGAGCAGGAACCCCAGCTCGACGGCCTCCATCAGGTCGGTGTTGTACACGCTGCCTTTGTCGGTGATCGCCACACGGTCGTGACGCTCCCGGAGGTTCCCAAGGATCTCCTCCATCTTCGACAGACCTTCTTCGCTGCGGACGACGAAGGCCAGGTCGAACATGTTGTCCTGGAGCTCCTTGCGGATGTCGGCACCGTTGTCTCCCGAGTCCCGCGTGAGGATCGCGTCGAGCATCCCGAAGGTCTGCGCCGCGGGCTCGGCGGGGAGCGCGGGGAGGTCGGCGCCCTTGACGAACTGCGCCATGTGCGCGCCGCCGCGGCGCCCGAACACCACGATGTCGAGCAGCGAGTTGGTGCCCAGGCGGTTCGCGCCGTGCACGCTCACGCACGCGCATTCGCCTGCCGCATACAAGCCCAGGACCGGGGTTTCGTCGGGCCCGAGCACCACGCGGCCGTCGATGTCGGTGGGGATGCCCCCCATCGCGTAGTGCGCGGTGGGCTGGATCGGCACCGGCTCCTTCGTCGGCTCCACCTTCAGGTAGATGCGCGCGAACTCGGTGATGTCGGGGAGCTTCTCCTCGATCACCTTGGGGTCCAGGTGCGAGATGTCCAGGAATGCCCAGTCGCCGTTGGGGCCTGCGCCGCGACCTTCCTTGATCTCCTGGTAGATCGCGCGGCTCACCATGTCGCGGGGCGCGAGATCCTTGATCGTGGGGGCGTATCGCTCCATGAATCGCTCGCCGTCCTTGTTCAAGACGATGCCGCCCTCGCCTCGCGCGGCCTCGGACAAGAGGACGCCGAGCTTCGCGAGCCCCGTCGGGTGGAACTGGAACATCTCCATGTCCTCGAGCGGGATGCCCCGACGGAACACGACCGCCGGCCCGTCGCCCGTGAGCGCATGGGCGTTGGAGGTGACCCGGAACATGCGCCCGTAGCCGCCGGTCGCGAAGAGCACGGCCCTGGAGCGGAAGACGTGGATCTCGCCCGTGGCGAGCTCGTACGCCACGACCCCGGCGGTGGCGCCGGCGTCGTCGAGCAGCAGGTCGAGGCAGTAGAACTCGTTGAAGAAGCGCACGTCCCGCTTCACGCACTGCTGGTAGAGCGTCTGCAGGATCATGTGGCCCGTGCGATCGGCCGCGTAGCACGCGCGCTTGACCGGGCGCTCGCCGTGGTTGGCGGTGTGCCCGCCGAACCGGCGCTGGTCGATCTTGCCCTCGGGCGTGCGGTTGAACGGCAGCCCGAAGTGCTCGAGCTCGATGATCGCGTCGATGGCTTCCTCGGTCATCAACGACGCGGCCGGCTGATCGACGAGGTAGTCGCCGCCCTTGACCGTGTCGAAGGCGTGCCACTCGGGGTAGTCCTCCTCGACGTTCGCGAGCGCGGCGCACACGCCGCCCTGCGCCGCCCCGGTATGGGAACGCGTGGGGTAGAGCTTGGAGATCACGGCGGTCTTGCAGTGCTCGGAGGACTCGATCGCCGCCCGCATGCCGGCACCGCCGGCGCCGATCACGAGCGCGTCATAGGTGTGGGTCGTGACCATCAGACGGCTCCCGGCCACTTCGACGGATCGAACGTCACCACGATGATCGTGCCGAGCACGAACAGCGTGAACCCGAGGACGTAGAAGAACATGTTGGCCGCGAACCGGACCCCGGTTCGCTCCACGTGGTCGAGCGTGATGTTGCGCAGGCCGTTGATGCCGTGCACGAGAGCGAGCGAGAGCAGCATCCAGTCCCATGTCTGCCAGAACGGGCTCGACCAGCGGGTCGCCACGAAGCCGAAGTCGATGCGGGACACGCCGCCGCCGGGCAGATGCATGATCAGCACGTGGCCCACCGCGAGGATCAGGAGCACGAGGCCGCTGATCCGCATGAAGAGCCACATCCAGAGCTCGAACCCGCCGAGCGGACGGTCGCGCCCCATGCGGAGGTCGCGGCTCGGCTGTGTGCCGGCGCCGCGAGGTGCCGTGGCCGGGGGTTCGGTCGTCGTCGCCATCACGCGTTCCACAGGTCGAGGGCCTGCTTGCCCATGATCAGGGCGATCGGGATCATCGAGCCGACGAACAGGCCGAGCGTCGCGATGCTGATCGGCTTGATGTGGCGGGTCAGTCGCGGGAAGAAGTCGATCAGCGTGATCTTGATCCCGTTGATGGAGTGATACAGGACGGCGGTCACGAGACCGAGCTCGAGCAGCCGGACGAGCGGGTTCTCGTAGGCCTGGATCACACGGTTGTAGGCCTCGGGGCCCCACCCGATGACCGCGGTGTCGACGACGTGGGCGAACAGGAACAGGATGATCGCGACGCCGGTCACCCGGTGGAAGAGCCAGGACCATTGCCCGGGGTGACCCCGGTACACGGAGCCATAGTCGCTCTTGCGCTTGCTCGCTCGGGTCGCCACGTTGACTCCCAGACTATCTCGGCCGGTTCCGACGCCGGTGTACCGACCGTCCATCGGACGGCGCGGAGTCTACTCCGGAACGGCCATCCCGACCCTATGCAGGGGGTGGTGGCAGCTGCGGAGGTCCGGCCTGATCGATGAGCGCTCGCGTCAGGTCGAGTGAGGAGCCAGAGGCGGCGATCTTCGCTTGCTGCGCCGCGATATCCCGACGGGTCGGCGCGATCCTCAGCAGGAGCGGGAGCCCGAAGGCGAGGCCTTCGACGTACGGCCAGATGCTGCCGGCCATGAACGAGGCCACGAAGCGCTGTGGCGGCGTTCGCCGTGACCAATGGGCCAGCGCTGCAGCAGTCCGCAGAAGACCCCTTTACGCGGCGAGTGCCAGGACGAGGATCCTCGCCACGTCGGAATCGAACGGCTCGATGAACGCGAGGATCAGGAGGTAGGCGATCAGCGAGCCTGCGAAGGCGAGGACAGTGTCCGCAGGTCGTGAGGCCGTCGGGGCCTCGTCGCACCGGGCGTGAGCGGGAGAACGGCAGAACCAGCATCGCGCGTGGGACATCCCGGAACGCGGGTCGCCAGCCCGGGTCGATACCGTCGGTGCGGATCGGCGCGCCGGGATCCGGTCCGTTCACGCGATCCGGAGGGCGACCATCACGCCGTCGCGGATAGGCAGGATCGACGACACGTAGCGTTCGTCGGCCGCGATCATCGCGTTGTGCTCGCGGATCGCGTCGGTGACGTCGTCGGGCGGCTCGCCGTCGGCGGGCACCCGTCCCGACCAGAGCACGTTGTCGCACACGTAGAGCCCGCCCACGCGGACGCGATCGCGGGCCGCGCGCCAGGCCTCCGGGTAGCCGTCCTTGTCGATGTCGTCGTAGACGATGTCGAAGTTGCCCACGAGCTCGCGCAGCGACGTCACGGCGTCGCCCACGTGGAAGGTCACAGTCGGCATCACGCCGGCGCGCGCGAGGTACGCCTCCGCTTGCGAGGCGTTCGCGGGGTCGCCGTCGGTGAGGTGGAGCTCCCCGCCCGACGTCATCCCCCGGGCGAACCAGTACGCCGAGTAGCCGAATCCCGAGCCGAGCTCGACGACGCGCTGGGCACCGATCGACCGGGCGAGCATCTCGAGCACCACGCCGACGTTCCGCCCGACGATCGGGAAGCCGCGTCGTTCGCCCTCGGCCTCCATCTCGAGCAGCACCGGCTCGTCGTACCGGGCGTGCAGGCCGCGTGTGTACGACTCGATCCTGGGGTCCACGATGTCCATCGCGGGAGCCTACCCCGACCGCCGGGGTGGCGGGCCCGGCGATAGGCTGGGGCGCATGACCGACGAGCGCGGTACCGACTCCGGGATCGAGCTGCAGGCCGTCTACGGGCCCGGCGACCTCGATGCGCAGGGGTTCGACCCTGCCCGCGACCTGGGCGATCCCGGCTCGTTCCCGTTCACGCGAGGGCCGTACCCCTCGATGTACCGCGGGCGCTTGTGGACGATGCGCCAGTACGCGGGCATGGCGACCGCCGCCGAGACGAACGAGCGGTTCCGCTACCTGCTCGACCGGGGCCAGACCGGGCTCTCTGTGGCGTTCGACCTGCCGACGCAGATGGGGCTGGACTCCGACCATCCGCGCGCCGAGGGCGAGGTCGGCAAGACGGGCGTCGCGATCGACTCGGTCGAGGACATGCGGCGGCTCTTCGAGGGGATCCCGCTCGACCGGGTCTCTACCTCGATGACGATCAACGCCACCGCGCCGATCCTGCTGCTGTTGTACGAGCTGGTGGCCGAGGAGCAGGGCGTGGTTGCCGACGCGATCAGCGGCACCGTGCAGAACGACATCTTGAAGGAGTACGCGGCACGCGGGACCTACATCTACCCGCCGCGCCCATCGATGCGATTGATCACCGACCTCTTCGCCTATTGCGGGGAGCGGGTGCCCAAGTGGAACACGATCTCGATCAGCGGCTATCACATTCGAGAGGCGGGCTCGACCGCGGCGCAGGAGATCGCGTTCACGCTCGCCGACGGGATCGCGTACGTGCAGGCGGCGGTCGACGCAGGCCTGGCGGTGGACGAGTTCGCGCCGCGCCTGAGCTTCTTCTTCGCCTGTCACATGAACTTCTTCGAGGAGGTCGCGAAGTTCCGCGCGGCCCGGCGGCTGTGGGCGCGCATCATGACCGAGCGCTTCGGCGCGCTGGACCCGCGGAGCCAGGCCCTGCGGTTCCATACACAGACGGGCGGCGCGACCCTCACCGCGCAGCAGCCCGAGAACAACATCGTGCGGACGGCGCTCGAGGCGCTTGCGGCGGTGCTCGGCGGGACCCAGTCCCTGCACACGAACTCGTTCGACGAGGCGCTCGCCCTGCCGACCGAACACAGCGCGACGATCGCCCTGCGCACCCAGCAGGTGATCGGGTACGAGTCCGGGGTCGCCGACGTCGTGGATCCGCTCGCCGGCTCGTACCTCGTGGAGGCGCTCACCGACGAACTCGAACGGCTCGCCGTCGCCTACCTCGACAAGATCGATTCCATGGGTGGCGCGGTGCGCGCGATCGAAGCCGGCTTCTTCCAGGACGAGATCCACGACGCGGCCTATCGGATCCAGCAAGGGATCGAGTCGGGGGAACGCGCGGTGGTCGGTGTGAACCGGTTCGCCGACGCCGAGGAGCGCGCGATCGAACTGCAGCGCGTGTCCGACGCCGAGACGGCCGCGCAGGCCTCCCGGGTGCGCGCGTTGCGGGCCTCGCGCGACCAGGCGGCGGTCGACGCGCGGCTCGCCGAGGTCGCCGCGACGGCGGCCGGCAGCGGGAACCTGCTGCCGCCGATGCGAGAGGCGCTACGGGCGCGCGCCACGCTGGGAGAGGTATCGGACGTGCTGCGTGGCGCGTTCGGCGAGTACCGCCCGACGAGCTAGCTCGCAACCCACCAGCCGTCGATCGATCAGCGTCCCGCCGCGAGCGCCCACACGGCGTGCCCGGCGGCCGCGACGCCCCCGGCCGCGAGCAGCCCGGCAAGGATCCGGAGCGTTGGGTGACGCAGAAGTCCCGCGGCGGCACCGAGGCAACCGAGGCCGACGACCAGCTCGATCACGGAGGTGAGCGCGTCCGGCACGCGCCCAGGCTACCCGCAGCGATGGAACAGGTCGGAACCTATGCAGCCCTGCCCGGCCGTGATCTGCCCTTCCAACGACCACGAACGGCTCGCGAGGGGCGGCGACGGCTCGCCCACGGAACCAAGGGGGGAACATGAAGAAGCGAGTGATCGGTCTCGCGCTCGTCGGCGGGATGGCGTTCTCGCTGTTCGGCGCCGCATCGGCGTCGGCCGCGGGTACCACCACCGTGAACGTCGTGCACGGGATCCCGGGGCTCGACGTGGACGTGTGCGTCGACGGGGCCAAGGCGATCAGGGACTTCAACCCGGGCGAGGTGGTCGCCGGTATACAGCTACCCGCCGGCCGCTACGACCTCGCCGTCGTCGCCAAGGGCACGCCCTGCAAGGACGTCGTGCTCGAGGCCGAGAACGTGGGCCTGTGGAAGGGCAAGAACTACACCGTGGTCGCGAACCTGAACGCGTCCGGCACGCCCAACCTGAAGCTGTTCACGAACAACGTGTCGAAGACCGAGGCCGGTGAGGCTCGGATCCTCGTTCGCCACACCGCCGCGGCCCCGGCCGTCAACGTGTGGGCCAACGGCGCGAAGTTGATCAGCGGCACGTGGTTCGACTGGGGTTCTCACGCCCGGTTCGACGTGCCCAAGGGTGACTACCGCGTCAAGGTGACCCTGCCCGGCGAGCGTGCCGCAGTGATCGGGCCGGCGATGCTCTCCCTCAAGGCGGGCACGGTCTACCAGGTCTACGCCTGGGGCTCGGGCGCCGCGGGCTACTCGTTCGCAGTCGTCCCGACGGTGGTCGGCACGCACTGAGCTCATCCGCACACGCGACCCCGCGACCCCGCCGGCATCAGCCGGCGGGGTCGCATCGCGTTCCGGCCAGGCCCGGGGGCGGTAGGCTCTGGCCATGGATATCGCCGTGGTTGGTGGGACGGGCGCCGAGGGGTTCGGGCTGACGCTGCGCCTGGCCGACGCGGGGCATCACGTGACGATCGGCTCGCGCGACGCGACCCGGGGCGCCGAGGCTGCGGCCCGGGCGGTCGAGACCCTCGGTGGCGGCGAGATCGACGGCACTTGCAACGAGGAGTCGGTCCCGGGCAAGCAACTCGTGATGGTGACGGTCCCGTTCGCGGGCCAGGCCGAGATCTACCGTTCGCTCAAGGGCCGCGTCGACGACGGCGCCGTCGTGATGGACGCCACCAGCCCGCTCGCCACCGCGGTGGGCGGGAAGGCATGGCAGGTCGTTCGCCCCTGGCACGGATCGGCCGCCGAGCAGGCGGCCGCGATCCTGGGGCCAGGCCCGCGGCTCGTGGCCGGGTTCCACACGATCGCCGCGAAGGCGCTCACGGACCTCGCCGCACCGATCGAGTCCGACGTCATGCTCTGCGGCGACGACGCCGACGCGAAGTCACTCATCGGCGGCGTGATCGATCAGATCCCCGGCATGCGGTGGATCGACTGTGGCGCGCTCTCGATGGCGCGGATCACCGAGACGCTCACCGCGTTGCTGATCTCGATCAACCGCCAGTACAAGGTGAAGGAGTCGGGGTTCCGGATCGAGGGCCGCGAGGCCTGGGGACGGCCCTGAGCGGCCAACTCGTCCGGATCGACGACACGGCGCTCTACGTCGAGTCGCGCGGCGAGGGGTACCCCGTGCTCGCGCTGCACGGCGGCCCCGGTCTGGACCACCATGAGTTCGCGGACTACCTCGATCCGCTCACCGACGAGTTCCGGCTGCTGCTCGTCGACCAGCGGGCCTGCGGACTGTCGGAGCCCTGCCCGCCGCACACCTGGACGCTCGAGCGGCACGCACAGGACGTGATCATGCTCGCGCGCGCGCTCGGGATCGAGCGGTACGCGGTGCTCGGGCACTCCTACGGGGCGTTCGTCGCGCTCCAGAACGCCGTGGACTTCCCGGGGATGGCGGCCCAGACGATCGTGAGCGGCGGCGTCCCGTCGATGCGATGGCTCGAGGCGGTCGCACGCAACCTGGAAGCGTTCGAGCCACTGGAGCTCCGCGAACAGGTGACCGCCTCGTGGGCCCGGGAGCCCGAGGTCGACTCCCAGGAAGGGTTCGCCGAGCTGATGCGGGAGCAGTTCCCGTTCCACTTCGCCGACCCGCTCGACCCGCGGATCGAGGAGTACCTCGAGCGATCCTCGGGCGCGGTGTACGCGCCGGACGTGCTGCGCCACTTCTCGGCGGCCGGGTACGGAGGGATCGAGGTCGAGGACCGGCTCGAGGAGGTCACGTCGGCCACCCTGGTGCTGGCCGGCCGGTACGACCGCACCTGCGTGGTGCAGGCCGGCGAGGCGATCGCCGCGGGCGTTCCCGGGAGCGAATCGGTGGTCTTCGAGGAGAGCGGTCACATGATGTTCGTTGAGGAGCAAGACCTCTTCGTTGCCGTGGTGCGCAGTTTCCTGCAGCGACACCCCTGATCCGCTCAGGTCGGCTGGGGAACGGGCCGATGAGCGTATCGGGACCATGACCACGCGACCTCGCACCGTCGACTGGTACGTCACGCTCGTCACCGTCGCGGGCTGTTCGTTGCTGGTCTGGCTCACCGGGTCCGAGCGGATCAAGGCGGCCGTCAACGTCCGAGCGTTCTGGCTCTTCGCCCTGCTTTTGCTCCTGGGTGAGGTCTTCCCGATCTCGGTCCCCCGACGGGGCGGGGAGGTCGACGAGGTCACCGCCTCCACGACGTTCGCCTTCGCGTTGATGCTGGGATTCGGGACGGCGCCGGCGGTGCTCGCGCAGGTCGTGTCCTCGATCGTCGCCGACCTGATCCTGCGCAAGAACGTCTGGAAGATGGCGTTCAACGCCGGGCAGTACGCGATCTCGCTGGGTGCCGCGGGCGGGCTCTACGAGGTGATGGGCGGCGACCTCCAGCCCGGGATCGGCAACCTCGCGCCGTTCGCCCTCTCGGCATTCGTCTTCTTCACGCTGAACACCGCGATCACCGATGTCGCCGTCGGGATGTCGAGCGGGGTGGGTCTGCGCGAGTACATCAAGAACGACCTCGTGTTCCAAGCGCAGGCAACGCTGCCGCTGCTCGCCCTCGCCCCGGTGGTGGCGGCCTCGGTCGACGAGAGCCTCTGGCTGGCGCCGCTCGCGACCGCCCCGGCGATCGCGGTCTGGTGGGGGACGCGTCTCGCGGTCGAGAACGCCCGGCTCGCCGGCGAGCTACGCGGCTCGCTGAACCATCAGCGAGAGCTGAACCGCTTGAAGGACGACTTCGTCGCGGTGGTCTCGCACGAGCTCAGAACCCCCCTCACCTCGATCCAGGGGTACGTCAAGACGCTGCTCCAGCTCTCGCCCGAGCTCCCCGACGATCAGCGCAAGGCGTTCCTGGAGGCCGCCGACCGTCAGGGAGACAGGCTCCGCCGGTTGATCGAGCAGCTCCTGGTGGTCGGTCGGCTGGATTCCCACGTGGAACCGCTCTCGCTGAACTGGGTGAACGTCGAGGAGGTCGTCGCCCATGTGGTGGACGAGCTGGACCCCCGCGCCCACGGCCACGTCTTCGAGCTTCGGATCGCGGGGAACCTGCCTCGGGTCCAGACCGACGGCGGCAAGGTGCACCAGATCTTGTCGAACCTGGTCGAGAACGCCTTGAAGTACGCGCCGCCCGACACCCGGGTGACGATCAAGGCCGATCCGGCCGTCCGCGGGGTGGCCGTGGCTGTGGCCGACGAAGGCCCGGGGATCCCCCCCGAGGCGCACGACAAGATCTTCGAGCGGTTCTATCAGGTGGACCAGTCGGCCACGCGCCGGGTCGGTGGGACGGGCCTCGGGCTCTATATCTGCCGGCGGATGGCCGAGACCCTCGGCGCGCGGCTCTGGCTCGCGCGATCCGACGAGTCGGGGTCCGAATTCGCGCTCTTCATCCCGACGCACGCACCGGTGGTTCCCGTGCCGGTCGACGACGACGGTCAGTCGATGACCGCGAGCGTCTGACCGGTCTCCACGACCTGCCCGACGCGGATCGGGACCTCCGTGACCTCGCCGTCGCGCGTCGAGGCGATGTGGTTCTCCATCTTCATCGCCTCGAGGATGCACACGACCTCGCCTGCCCTGATCTCCTGGCCCTTCTCGACGAGGACCTTCAGGATCGTGCCCTGCATCGGCGCCCGGATCTCGCCGTGGACGTGCTCGCTGTGATGCCCGCCGGGCGAGGCCGGGGGGCGCGGCGCGACCTCGCGACGCTCGTCGAAGATCCGCACGGGAACCCGGTGACCGTCGACCTCCACGAGGATGTCGGCTGGGAGACCCTCGCGCGACGAGGCCGCCGGCTGGAGGTCGGTCTGCGCGGGCAGGGTGGCATCGGCGAGGGCGCGTTCCAACCAGTTCGTCGTGTGCGACCCGTCGCGGAAGGCCTTCGACTCGAGGATCCAGCGGTGGACCGGGATCGTGGTGGGAACGCCCTCCACGTGGAACTCGTCGAGGGCGCGCAGCATCCGCCGGCGAGCGGTCTCACGGTCCGGTCCTGCCACGATCAGCTTGGCGAACATCGAGTCGTAGTCGCCCGGCACCTCCCGGCCCTCGGTCACGCCGGCGTCGGTGCGCACGAACGGCCCGCCCGGGGGATCGAAGCGCGTGACTCGACCCGGTCCGGGGAGGAAGTTGCGCCCGGGGTCCTCGGCGTTGATGCGGCACTGGATCGCATGCCCTCGCGGTGCGGGGTCGAGATCGAGCCGCTCGCCCATCGCGACCTGGAGCTGCAGCGCCACCAGGTCCAGGCCCGTCACCATCTCGGTGACGGTGTGCTCGACCTGCAGCCGGGTGTTCATCTCGAGGAAGAAGAAGTCGCCGTCTTCGTCGACGATGCACTCGATCGTGCCGGCGTTCACGTAGCCGGCTTCGCGCGTCAGCGCGATCGCCGCCTCGGCGAACCGTCCTCGAAGCTCGTCGGTCATCACCGGGGACGGGGTCTCCTCGATCAGCTTCTGATGGCGGCGCTGCACCGAGCAGTCGCGCTCGCCCAGGAAGTACACGTTGCCGTGCGTGTCGGCGATCACCTGGGCCTCGACGTGGTGCGCACGGTCCACGTACCGCTCGAGGAAGACCTCCGGGCGCCCGAAATAGGACTGGGCCTCGCGCGCCGCCCGTTTCAGGGATTCCTCGAGATGGGCCGTGTCGCGCACGACGTGCATACCCTTGCCCCCGCCACCGAAGGAGGCCTTAACCAGCAGCGGGAAGCCGATCCGCTCGGCCTGCTTCTTGGCGGTCCTCAGGTCGACCGGCCCGGGTGTGCCCGGCACGATCGGCATGCCGGCCGCGTCGGCCGCACGACGGGCCGCCGACTTGTCGCCCATCGTCTCGATGGCCTTGGCCGAGGGGCCGACGAAGATGAGCCCCGCATCCTCCACGGCCTGCGCGAACTGCGCTCGCTCCGAGAGGAACCCGTAACCGGGGTGGACCATGGTGGCCCGAGCGCGCACCGCGGTCTCGAGCAGGGCGTCGATCGAGAGGTAGGACGACGAGGCGGGGGCCGGACCGATCCGGAACGCCTGGTCGGCCATCTCGACGTGCAGAGCATCGCGATCGACGTCGGAGTACACGGCGACGCTCTGGATGCCGAGCTCGCGGCAGGTGCGGATCACGCGCACCGCGATCTCGCCCCGGTTCGCGATGAGTACCTTCGGTTTCTTGGCCATCGGCGTATCTTGCGGTATCCGGTCGAGTGAAGGGAGCGTCGTGCGGTCCGAACATGACCTCGAACAGGCGCTGGCCGCTGCCGGCCTCCGAGCTCCCGTGCGATGGGAGGAGACTACCGGTTCGACGAACGCGACGGCGTACGAGCTGGCGATCGCGGGTGCGCCGGAATGGACCCTGGTGGCGGCGGGTCACCAGACCTCGGGCCGCGGCCGGCTGGGGCGCAGTTGGGACGACGTGGCGGGCGGCTCGATCCTCTGTTCGATCGTGCTGCGCCCCTCGGTACCGCTCGAGGACGCGGGCCTGCTGACGCTTCTCGCCGGCGCGGCGTGGGCCGAGGCCGCGCGCGAGGTCGCCGGCGTCGTGGCCGAGTGCGCGTGGCCCAACGACCTGATGGTGGGGGAGGCCAAGGCGGGCGGCGTGCTCGCCGAGAGCCGGATCGCCGACGGTCGTCTGGACGTGGTGGTCCTGGGGTCCGGGATCAACCTGGAGCCGCCCGAGGGGCTCGACCGCCCCGTAGCGGGGCTGGGTGCAGACGTCGACCGGGTTGCGCTGCTCGGCCGGTTCCTGGGGGGATTCCGCACCGGCTACTCGGTCGAGGCCGCGCAGCTGTCCGACGGGGTGCGGTCTCGGTGGCGCGCCGTCAGCGCCACCCTGGGACGCGACGTCGAGGCCACGCGGAACGACGGCGTTCCGATACGGGGACGCGCCGTCGACGTCGATGCGCGAGGCGGGCTCGTCCTCGATACGCGCGACGGGCTCGCGGTGGTGGCGTTCGGGGAAGTCGCACATCTGACCTGATCGTGTTGCTGCCCCCGGGGACGGGCGGTACCGTTCCGCCATGGCGTTCCCACGGAAGCTGCTGATCTCTGGCGAAGAGATCGTCCTGGAGCTCCGCCCGCACTGGGTGGCTCTCGCGCTCCCGGCGCTCGTCGCACTCGTGGCCGTCCTGCTCGGTGGCTGGCTCGTCGCGTCGGCCAACGGTGCGGTGCAGGGTCTAGCCGCGGTCGCGATCGTCGTCGTGCTCATCGCCTACCCGTTGCGCAAGCTGCTCTGGTGGGCGACCTCGCAGTTCGTGGTCACGACGAGTCGGGTGATCCACCGGGAGGGTTTCATCGCCAAGCGATCGATGGAGATCCCGCTCGACAAGATCAACGACGTGCGGTTCGAGCAGGGGATCTTCGAACGGATGATGGGGGCGGGCACGCTCATCATCCAGTCGGCGAGCGAAACGGGGCGCAACGAGTTCGTCTTCATCCGCCACCCCGAAGAGGTGCAGAAAACGATCTACGAGGCGAGCGAGACCGAGCAGGACCGCCAGATCCGGCGCAACGTCGGACAGATGTCGCAGGCCGCGGCCACCGCGCCCCGCCCGGGCGCCGCGCCCAACGTCACGACCGAGCTCGAACGCCTCGCTGACCTTCGGGCCAAGGGCGTCCTCACGGAAGCCGAGTTCCAGGCGCAGAAAGCTCGGATCCTAGGCGGCTCCTAGACGCGATGATCGGTCCGCTCGACCACGTGTACTACTGGACGCGGAACATGGACGCCGCCGTGGCGTTCTACGCCGACATCGTGGGGCTCACACTCGTGCGGCGCGACGGCGACGAATGGGCAGAGTTCGAGGCCGGTCCGATCCGGCTTGCCCTCCATGGGAGCGACTCGACCGTCGCGAGCGGGACCGTGGTCTTCCGCGTCGACGATCTCGATGAGACCCAGTGGACCCTGCAGCAACGCGGCGTCCGATTCGACGACTACGTCGGGGAGGTCGAGGGGTTCGCGCGGTTCGTGACCTTCCGCGACCCCGATGCGAACCCCGTCCAGATCATCGAATACCGCCACTGAGGTCGCGCCGGGCGGGCCTGCGGGGGCGGGGGTACCGCCCCCTATGCTTGGCGGGTGAGTGCCGACCTCTGTCCTCGTTGCGGCGAGCCGCTGCCGAGCGGCGCTCGGTTCTGCCCGAACTGCGGGGCTCCCGTGGCGGTACCGCCGGCATCTGAGCGACGGGTCGTGACCGTCGTGTTCGTCGATCTCGCGGGCTCGACAGAGCTCGCGGCCCGCCTGGATCCCGAACGCTTCCGTGACGTCCTCGCGGCATTCCACGGGACCGTGACGGACGCGATCACCGGCCTTGGAGGGCGCGCCGAGGGGTTCATCGGCGATGCGGTGCTCGGGGTGTTCGGCGTGCCGGCGCTCGACGACGACGACGCGCTCCGCGGGATCCGGGCCGCCCTCGACGTGGTGAACCGCGCCGAGCGGCTCTCGTCACGGCTCGGCCTCCGCCTGCCGCTCGAGGTGCGGATCGGCGTCAACACGGGGCAGGTGGCGATCGGCACGGCCACCGACCGCAACCTAGTGATCGGTGCCGAGGTCAATATCGGAGCCCGTCTGCAGCAGGCCGCCACTCCTGGGGAGATCCTCGCGGGTCGCACCACGCATCAGCTCACGGCCGAGGGCGTGGAGTACGGAGAGCTGCGGATGGTCCCCGCCAAGGGATTCGACGGTGACATCGAGGCGTGGCCGGCCGTACGCATGACCGGCGGCTCCTCGCGCGCGTCGATCCCCATGGTGAACCGCCGCCGGGAGCTCGCGCTGTTGGAGGACACCTTCGAGCGGGTGCAGGAACGCGAACGCGCGCACCTCGTCACGTTGCTCGGCGAGCCCGGCATCGGCAAGAGCCGGGTCGCAGAGGCGTTCCTGTCCGATCTGCCCGAGCGCGTCAGCGTGCTTTCGGGTCGGTCGAGCGCGTTCGAGGAAGAGGTCACCTTCTGGCCGCTCGCGCAGATGGTCTACCGCGAGATCGGCGAGGAGCGAGGCGCCCCCGAGGACGACGTACTGGGGCGGCTCCGCGAGCGGGTGGGCGAGTGGGTGGATCCCGACGAGGTCGAGCGCGCCGCGCGCCGGCTCGGGTTCGCCCTGGGTCTGGGGGCGGGTGACGGCGACGACCTCTATCACGCGGCCGAGGTGCGCAGCGGTGTGCTCTCGATGCTCGCGGGCCTCGCGTCCAGCGGGCCGGTCGTTCTCGTCCTCGAGGACCTGCAACAGGCGGACCCGCTGTTGCTCGATCTGATCGAACAGCTCATGCGCGAGGCGCGTGCGTTCCCGCTGATGGTGATCTGCATCGCCCGGTGGGAGTTCCTGGAGGAGCGCCCCACCTGGGCGGGGGGCATCCCCGATGCGGTGACCCTGTGGGTAGAACCGCTCGCCTCGGCGCACGCGATCGAGCTCGCGATGATCACCGGCGACCTCTCGCGCGAGGACGCCGAGCGGGTGGCCCACCACGCGGGCGGGAACCCGTTCTTCATCGTCGAGATCACGGGCATGATCCGCCGCGAGGAGCGGCACCTTCCGCCGATGGGCCCCGCGCCCAGCGGTCGGCTCCTGCCGCCCACGGTGCAGGCGGTGATCGCCGCCCGCATCGACCAGCTCGACCCCGATGCCCGCGAGCTGGTGCGTCGGGCCTCGGTGTTCCCTCGTGGGCGGTTCGATCTCGACGAGCTCGCCCTGATCGTCGAGCCGCGCAACGAGCTGCTGGCCGAGGCGGAGGACGAGGAGCTCTTGGTCCGCGACGAGGACCGGCCCGGCGTATGGCGGTTCGGATCCGACGTGCTGCGTGACGTCGCGTACGACTCGCTGGCCAAGCGTGAGCGCCAGCGGCTGCACCTTCGTGTCGCGAACAAGCTGTCGGCGCCCGAGACGGCCGATCGGTACCCCCGCACGATCGCCTTCCACCTCGAGCACGCGGCCCTGGCTTCGCTCGACCTGAACCCACGCGATCGGGGGCTGGCCGACCGCGCGGCGGACGCGCTCGCCACGGCCGGCGACCTTGCCCGGCGCCGGATCGAGTCTCGCTCGGCCGCCGACCTCTACCAGCGCGCCTTGGCGCTCTCGGGTCCCGAGGAAGGGTGGGGCGAGCGCGAGGCCTGGTGCTACTCGATGCTCGGCGAGTCCCGGTACTGGCTCGGGGAGTTCGAGCCCGCCGGATCGGCGTTCAACCGGGCGCTGGAGGTCGCGGGCGACGACAGCGATCGGGTGATCGCCCACGCGACCCGCTTCCTGGCCGATATCGAGCTCACGATCCGCGGCGACGAGGAGCGTGCGGCGGCGTTGTTCCGTCGCTCGCTCGAGGCGTCGCGGCGGTTGGGCGACCCGTACGTGCTGTCGCGCACGCTCCTCATGGCCGCGTGGGTCCCGTTCTGGCGCAACGATATGCCGGAGGCCGAATCGATGTTCCGGGAGGCGCTCCAGGTCGCGCGGTCGCAGAAGCGGCGCGACGCCTGGGCTGAGTCGCGCGCCCTCGTCGGCCTCGCGAGCGTGACATCGGCCGTGGGCGCCGAGCCCGACGCCCTCTCGATCGCGCTCGAGGCCCTGGTGATCGGGGAGGAGGGTGGCCAGGCCTTCACGGCCGCCGTCGCCCATGAGACCGTCGCGGCCTCGTTGCGGCGGATGATGCGGCTCGACGAGGCCCTCGAGCACGCGGAGCAGGCCGTCTCGACCCTGCGGGAGCTCGGCGCACGCTGGGAGCTGGCCAGCGCCCTGGGCGACCGTGGGGCGATCCATCGGCTGGCCGGCCGGCTCGAAGAAGGGGAGCGCGACCTCCGAGAGGCGTTCGTCCTGTGTCGCGACCTGCAGGAGCGCGCCCTGGTCACCTGGACGGCTGCCGAGCTCGCCAAGGTCCAGGCGCTGCGGGGCGATACGGCCGCGGCACGACAGGTGTTGAACGACCCCGTCGCGCGCACGGCCGAAGGGGAGCCAGGCTCGGCCACCGCCCTGCTGATGGCCGAGGCGATCGTCGCGCTGATCGAGGACGATCAGGAGACCGCCCTGGCGAAATCGCTCGCCTCGATCGACGTGGAACGTGGCGCGCGAGGCGACCCGAACGCCCTGGCGGCCCAGGTGTGGTGGACGGGCTCTCGCTTCGGGGCCGGGCACGTGGGAGGGGCCGAGGCGCTCGAGGAGGCCCGGCAGCGGCTCGAGCGCAACGGGTGGCGACAGGCGCTCATCGAGCCGGATCAGGCGGCGGGCCTGGCGCGCTGAAGGCTCTGGACCCAGCTCGGCGGTGGGGGGTGGTTGCATCGCCCGCCTGTCCGGGGGAGGCTTCCCGGGCCGGCTCGGGTTGCCAACCGGGCGATCTATCCGGTTGTATTGATGCTCCCCATATGACGAGAACGCACCCCTCCTTCCCCAAGGCGTTCCGGCTGCTCGCGGTCACCCTGGCCCTCGCGGCGGTTGCTGTCGCGTCCTCGGTCGCCGGTGCTACCCCCACGAGGCAGGACCTCGAGCAGGCGCAAACCAAGGTCAAGGCCCTGCTCGCCGAGGTCGCCGACGCCCGCGATCAGCTCTCGGTGATCGATGCCCGCCTGGGCACGGCCACGGCGCAGGTCGACGCCGCCGAGGGCAAGCTCGAGGCCCTCACGGCCCAGCTGCTGGACACCCGGGCGCGGCTCGAGGGGGCGCGGGCCCGGTACGACGAGGTCACCGGCAGGCTGAACGACCGCGCTGCCCAGGCGTTCATGAACGGACCCGCATCCAACGTCGAGTTCCTGCTGGGGTCGTCGTCGCTCGGAGAGCTCTCGGATCGCCTGGAATTCGTCGACGCGGTGGCCCAGAGCGACGCGGACCTCGCCGCCGAGGTCGACAATCTGCGGGTGCAGCTCGAGACCGACGAGGCCTCGCTCCAGACCCTGCAAGCCTCGGCTCGCAAGGAGGCACAGAAGGCCGAAGTCCGCAAGCAGGAGATCCTCGCGGACTTCACCCTCCAGCAAAACCTCCTCGCCTCGATCGACGCGAAGCTCGCCGAGGCCCAGACGTATGAGAAGAAGCTGTCGAAGGCATACAAGGCTGCCCTGGCGGCCGCGGCGTCCCAGGGCTACGGCGGTGGCCACAGCAACGTTCCCATGCCCGCGGGCTGGGAGCACGTGCTCCAGGTCTGTCCCACGGGCTCGCCCCGAAGCTTCGGGGACGGGTTCGGCGCTCCCCGCTACGCCGGCGGTTACCACCTGCACAAGGGCGTGGACATACTGGCGCCGAGCGGGACCCCGATCTACGCCCCCTTCGCCGGGTACGCCCGGACCGACTACAACTCGCTCGGCGGCAACGTGGTCTTCGTCAGTGGGCAGTACGGCACCGTCTACAACGCGCATCTGTCGGCCTTCTCGTCCAGCTCGAACGGTGCCGTCTCGGCGGGCGACATCATCGGATACGTGGGCGACACAGGCGATGCCACCGGCATCCCGCACAACCACTTCGAGTTTCACCCGAACGTCATGCCACCGAGCTGGCCCTCGAGCTACTACGGGTACTCGATCATCGAGGACGCGATCAACCCGTATCCGCTGCTCGTGGCCGCCTGCGGCTAGCCCGGGCTCAGGTCCCGCCCCGGCCGCGCAGCAGGAACCCGATCCCCACGAGCAGCCCGCACCCCGCCAGCACCAGCAGGACGATGGCGGTCGTATTCGTGGCGCCGTCGCCTTCCGCGGGCGCGATCGGCGAGGGTGCCGGCCGACCAGCCACCACGAAGGTGCCCAGACCCGGGATGCGCGTCTGGGCCTGCTGCTGCGCGCTTGAATCCGTGGTCTCGAGCTTCTTCCACGCCGAGCCGGTGGCGCTCCGCAGCATCGTGTGGGTGGCGGCATGGACGTTCGGCGTGACCGGGTAGAGCAGGATCAGGTCGATCGAGCCATCGAGCCGTCGCACCTCAGTCCCCGAGGGTTGATACGACGCGGTGACGGCGTACGCGTTCCCGAACGTCACGAGGCCGCCGTCGGGCGAGGCGAGGGCAGCCGGATCGATGGGGTCGACCGAGAGCCGGACGCTCGTCTCCCCGGCGAGGGGCGCGATCGCTCGGTCGGCCACGATCACGGTGACCTGATTGTCCGAGGTGATGAGCACCTGGCCCCGGACCCCGGCTTCATCGAGCTCGAGCGTGAACTCGCCCGAGCTCGGGGGCTGATTGCCTGCGGCCAGATCCGGCGGCGGGCTCACCCATCGGTACGGCGCCGCGGGGCCGAGCCCATCGAGGAGGGGGAGCCTCGCCAACGGGGAGAGGTGCCCCGACCACGCCGCGAGCGCCGCCCACACGGCGACCAGCGCCAGCCCCCCCACGAGCGCGCGTCGCGAAGGGCTCACGTGATCGCCATCGGCTCGATCGCGTGCGTCGCGAGCGAGGGCGGCCAGACGACTTCGGCGTGGCCGGGCTCGACCCACTCCCAGATCACGCTCGCGGCCGTCAGGTTGTCGCCCGCCGACAGGCTGCCCGGCGCGCCGAACCTGAGCCCGCTCCCGTTCGGGAGGGAGCCCAGCGGCAGGTCGGCCGCGCGTGCGGCCTCGGCCACGTCGGCCGACGACGAGCTCCGTGCCAGCGGCATCACGTCGGCGAACAACGCCCAGCCGGCCGAGAAACCTGCGAGCGCGGCGGGGCTCATGTCCTCGCCGTAGCGATCGCGGTATGCGGCCGAGGCGCGCTCGAGGAGCGCGGCCCCCTCGGGCAGCAACCCCGAAGGAGCGATCGATCCGCCGGCCGGCTTGTCCGAGGCGAACAGGCCCACCGCGTCGCGACCGAGGGTCTCACCGAACTCCGGCATGCAGTAACTCGACGACGTCCCGATGCTCGCGACCAGCCGGACGTGGTTGCGTACCAGCGCCCGCCGCAACGCGATCCCGTCCTCCAGGTAGGCCGAGACGAACAGGACGTCGGCCCCCGAGCGGCCGATCTTCCGAGCGAGCGCGTCGTAGTCGGCGGTGCGGAAGTCGTACGCGAACCGGCCGACCTGACGGAGTCCCTGTTCGTCGAGCCGGTCGAACGCGCCCTGCGCGACGCTTCGTCCGTACACGTCGTCGACGTAGGCGACCGCGTACGTGAGGCCAGCGGGGTCGCCCCGTACCTCCGGGGCGAACCGCTCGCTCATGAACTCTATCGCCGCGCGGCCCAGCGACGCTCCCGTCGGCGGGACCCGGAAGGTGAGCGCCCCTCGCTCCGAGGCATCGGTGAGCATCCCCACGGCGCCTGTCTCCCAGAACAGCATCCCGCGCGCCGCCGCCGCCGCGGATGCCGG
>JBDTNY010000059.1:0-7478 GCA_039933515.1 Actinomycetota bacterium | reverse complement strand
GCTTGCGAGCGGCGGTCTTCTTCTTGGCCGCGGGCTTGCGAGCGGCCGTCTTCTTCTTGGCCGCGGTCTTCTTAGCTGCTGCCATGCTGCCCCCTTCCGGTGCTGTATCTCATCTCAAGACGCCATGCGCTTCAGGCGTCGGCGTTCCCGTTCGCTCATCCCGCCCCACACCCCATATCGCTCGTCGCGACGGAGTGCGTAGTTCAGGCATTCGATGCGGACGGGACACTCGCTGCAGATCCGCTTGGCCTCCCTCGATGAGCCTCCCTTCTCGGGGAAGAAAACCTCTGGGTCATATTCGCGACACCGTGCTCGTTCTTGCCAAGGGATGTAGTGATGCACGCTTCGTCTCCCCCCGAAATCACATCTGTGTGATTCTGAGGGAAGAACCCCCTCGGTGACAAGCCCAACTTTCGAGGTAGCTCCTGCCTCTCCCTCATCGCTGTCCCCATCTTTCAGGAGCCTGACACCCGGTGACAAGGGAATACGATCGAAAATCGCCGGTCAGGTAGCTTGACGACAACCGTCAGTTGGGTTGACAGGAACGGTCAGTAGACTTGACGACTCTGCGGCGATGGACCTGACGACGCAGCGACGTTAGCGCGTCCGTACGTCGTCGTGCGCACCGCGGGAGTACGTCCGATCTCAAGGATCGCCTCGTCGAACCGGTCGGGCGTCATCTCGATGCCCCACTCCGCGCCGGCCATCCTGCTGATGGTCTCCTCCATCAGCGTGCCGCCGAAGTCGTTCGCGCCCGACTGGAGGATCGTCTGACACGCGTCGACCCCGAGCTTGACCCACGACACCTGGACGTTGGGGATCAGGCCGTCGAGGAGGATGCGCGCGATCGCGTGCATGCGCAAATTCTCCTCGAAGGTCGCCCCCGGGCGCGCCTTGCCCGCCAGGTAGATCGGCGCGTTCTGATGCACGAACGGGAGCGGGACGAATTCGGTGAACCCGCCGGTGTCGGCCTGGATCTCGGCGAGACGCCTCAGATGCGCGACCCAGTGGGGCGGCGCGTCGACATGGCCGAACATGATCGTGCTGCTGCTCCGGATCCCCAGACCGTGTGCGGTGCGGACGATCTCCTCCCACGCATCGGCCGGGAGCTTGCCTTTGGTGAGCACCCATCGAACCTCGTCGTCGAGGATCTCGGCCGCCGTCCCCGGGATCGTCCCGAGGCCCCGTGACTTCGCCTCCGTGAGGAATTCCGCGTAGCTCACGCCGAGCTTCGTCGCGCCGTTGAGGACCTCCATGGGACTGAAGGCGTGCAGATGCATCTCGGGCACGCGTCCCTTCACGGCGTCGATCAGATCGAAGTAGAACGTGCCGGGCAGCTCGGGGTGGATGCCGCCCTGGATGCAGACCTCGGTCGCGCCCTTGGCCCATGCTTCCTCGGCGCGGTCCGCGACTTCGATCAGGGTGAGTGTGTACGACTCGGCGTCGGCTTCCCGCTGCGCGAAGGCGCAGAAGCGGCAGCCCACGTAGCAGACGTTCGAGAAGTTGATGTTCCGGTTGATCACATACGTGACCTCGTCGCCGACCGACTCGGCGCGCAGGTCGTCGGCAACGCGACAGAGCGCGTCGAGCGCAGACCCTTCGGCCTGGAAGAGCGCGAGCGCGTCGGAGTCGTCGATCGGACGATGCGCCGCGGCCTTCGCGAGCGCGGCCTTCACATCGGTCTCGAGGCGCTCTGGCGCGGCCCGAGAGGCCCAGGCTTTCGTGACCTCGACGCCGTCCAGATCTCCGTAGATGGCGGCCGCATCGATGCGGAGCCCGGCTTCGGGACCCTTGGCGAAGGTCAGCTCGGTCGTCCGGGGCTTCCAGCGGACCTCCGGGTCCTGCCATGGGATCGGCTCCGGAAGCTGCCCCCGGACCGCTCGTCCGCCGGGGGCCATCAGCGCAGCGACCGGCGCACGCATCTTGCCCGCGACGTAAGGGTCCGGCCGGGTGGCGTACTCCGGGTAGATCGTCAGGCGTTCGCGGAGCTCCTTGCCGCGTGAGACCGTCGTGGAGGCGAGCGCCTCGATCGAGGGCCAGGGCTTCTCGGGGTTCACGTGGTCGGGGGTGAGGGGCGAGACCCCGCCCCAGTCGTCGATCCCCGCGTCCAGGAGCCGCGCCTGCTGGGCAGCGTCGGAGAGGTTCGGGGGCGCCTGCAGGTGCATCCTCGGGCCCAGGACAACGCGGGCGGTCGCAACGGCCGCCACGAACTCCTCGTCGTCCGGCTCGGGCGAGGTCTGCATCGCCGTCCCGGCCTTGGCCCGGAAGTTCTGGACGATCACCTCCTGCACGTGCCGGTAGCGCCGGTGGAGGTCGCGGATCGCGAAGAGGCTCTCGGCGCGTTCGCGAGCGGTCTCGCCGATGCCGACGAGGATCCCGGTCGTGAACGGGATCGCGAGCCGGCCGGCGTCCTCGATCGTGCGGAGCCGGACGGCCGGCACCTTGTCGGGCGAGCCGAAGTGGGGGCCGCCGCGCTCGGCGAGGCGCGCGCTCGAGGTCTCGAGCATCAGACCCATAGAAGCCGCCACGTAACGCAGGCGCGCGAGCTCCTCGTACGACATCACCCCGGGATTCAGGTGCGGCAGAAGGCCGGTCTCTTCGATCACGCGGATCGCGACGGCCCGGACGTAGTCGAGGGTCGACGCGTAACCGCGCTCCTCGAGCCAGGCTCGTGCGAGGTCGTAGCGGTCCTCGGGCCGGTCGCCCAGGGTGAAGAGGGCTTCCTTGCACCCCATCGCACCCCCCGCTCGGGCGATCGCCACGGCCTCCTCGGGAGTGAGGAACGGGGTCTCCAGACGGGCGGGAGGCTTCGCGAACGTGCAGTAGTGGCAGTGGTCGCGGCAGAGCATCGTCAGAGGGATGAAGACCTTGCGGGAGTAGGTGACGACGTCGCCGTGACCGAGGTCGCGCAGCCGGCCCGCGATGGACGTCAGCCGGTCAAGCTCAGGGCCACGCGCGAACAGCAGCGCCTCGGCCTCGTCGAGCGATAGCGCCTTGCCCGACTCCGCTCGAGCGAGCGCCCGGCGCAGCTGGTGGCCGGTCCCCTCGGGCATGAGGCCGAGCCTACTACGCTGTACCTCGTATGAAGGTCGTGGCGCTGGCCGGCGGGATCGGCGGAGGCAAGTTCCTGCGCGGGCTCGCGCGCGCAACGGCGCCGGGCGACGTCACGGCCGTCGTGAACACCGGCGACGACATCGTGCTGCACGGCCTCGCGATCTCCCCAGACCTCGATTCGGTGACCTACTGGCTCGGTGACGTCTTCGACGCGGAACGGGGCTGGGGACGCCGGGACGAGTCGTTCCGGGCGACCGAGGAGCTCCGGATGTTCGACGTCGACGGGGCCTGGTTCGGGCTGGGCGATCTCGATCTCGCGACGCATCTGTACCGGACACGACTGCTCGCCCAGGGCGCGACCTTGTCCGAGGTGACGACCCGGATCGCGGCACGATTCACGATCGCGACGCGGATCGTCCCGATGAGCGATGACGTGGTCACGACGCGGATCGACGCGGTCTCGGCCGGCGTCGAGCTGGACCTTCACTTCCAGGAGTACTGGGTGCAGCGCCGTGCGGCCGACGACGTGAAGGGCGTCCGGTTCCAGGGCGCCGACCTCGCGCGGCCTGCGCCCGGGGTGCTCGACGCGATCGCGGCGGCCGACGCCGTGGTGATCGCGCCCTCGAACCCGGTGGTCTCGATCTCCCCGATCCTGGCGGTGCCGGGTATCCGCGACGCGGTCGCAGCACGCCGGGACCGCGTGGTCGGCGTGAGCGGGATCCTCGGTGGCGCACCGCTCGCGGGGATGGCCGACCGGCTGATGCCCGCTGTGGGGCTCGAGGTGAGCGCGGCGGGCGCCGCCGCGGCGTACCGGGGACTGCTGTCGGCGTGGGTGGTCGACGAGCGCGACCGGGAGCTCGCGCCCAGGATCGAGCGAGAGGGAGGTGTCCGCGTCGCGGTCACCGACTCCGTGATGTACAACGACGCGGCAGCGACCGCGCTCGCCCGCGTGGCGCTCGCGCAGGTCATCGGGTGAGGGTCGAGCTCGTCCCGATCGAGGGGCTTCCCGAGTTCGGGCCCGACGACGAGCTCGCCCGCATACTGCTCCCCTCGCTTCGCGCATCGGGGGTCGCCGAGGGTGACGTGGTCGTCGTGACATCCAAGATCGTGTCGAAGACCGAGGGGCGCCTCGTCCCGGGGACGGACCGGGTGGAGGCGGTGGCGGCCGAGACCGCCCGCGTGGTGGCCCGCCGCGGCGATCTGTTGATCGCCGAAACCCACCACGGGTTCGTGTGTGCGAACGCTGGGGTCGACGCCTCGAACCTCGACGAAGGCGTCCTGGCGCTCCTGCCCGAAGATCCCGACCGGTCCGCGCAGACCCTCCGGGAGGCGCTGATGACCGGACTTGCCCTCGAAGGGCTGGGGGTCTTGATCACCGACACCTTCGGGCGTGCGTGGCGCACGGGCTTGGTCAACGTCGCGATCGGGTGCGCCGGACTCCCCGCCGAGATCGACCTGCGCGGTCGCGCGGACCACCACGGCCGGGCGCTGGAGGCGACCATCGTGGCGTACGCCGACGAGATCGCGGCGGCGAGCGGGCTCGTGATGGCCAAGGACGCCCGGGTGCCGGTCGCCATCGTCCGTGGGCTCATCCCGCCCGCCGCCCCCGACGGTCGCGCGACCGACCTGATCCGGCCCTCGGAGGAGGACCTGTTCCGGGAGTCCCCCCTCGAGGCGCTGCGGGCGCCGCGCGCCGTGCCGTCGTTCGCGCCCGGCGAGGTTCCCCGGGCGTGGCTCGTGGACGCCATCGCCATCGCCGCGTCCGACGACGCGCCGCTGCCCGCGGGGCTCCGGTTCTCGGTGGTGACCTCGTCGCTGGGCAAGGCGCGGCTGGCGTCGAGCGTGCCGGGCATCCCGCCCGGGGCCGGCGTGTTCGTCGTGGTGGAGGCAGACGCGGATGCCGGGCCTGCCGATGTGGGAGCGGTGGCCGAGCGACTTCGACTCGCGCTCGGAGCGATGGGGGTCGCCGTGACCCGGTCCCGGAGCGCCCACGCGCCCGATGGCTTGGGCCCGGCGTGCGTCGTCGCGTGCGGCCTGATACCGGAGGGCGGGGCGCCGGCGCCCCGCCCTCCGTTCGATCCGGCCTCTATCACGTCGTGGGATTGATCCCTACGCGAGCACGCCCTTGAGGAAGTAGAAGAGGAACCCGACCACGATCAGGTACAGCAGCGGGTGCACCTCTCGCGCCTTGCCTTGCATGACCTTGATCGCGACGTAGGCGATGAACCCGGCCCCGACGCCGTTCGTGATCGAGTAGGTGAACGGCATCAGCGTGATCGTGAGGAGCGCGGGGATCCCCATCGCCGGATCACGCCAGTCGATCTCTCCGACCGCCTGCATCATGAAGTACCCCACGATGACGAGGACCGGCGCGGTCGCCTGGGGCGGGATCACACCAGCGAGCGGGGAGACGAACAGGCACAGCAGGAACAGGCCACCGACGACGACGGCCGTCAGCCCCGTCCGCCCGCCCTGGCCGATGCCGGCGGCGCTCTCGATGAACGTGGTGTTCGAGGAGCCGCTCGCGGCACCGCCCGCCGCGGCGGCGAGCGAGTCGACGAGCAGCACGCGGTTCATGTCGGGCAGCTTGCCCTCCTCGTCGAGCAGACCCGCCTCTTCACCCAGGCCAACGGCCGTGCCCATAGTGTCGAAGAAGTCTGAGAGCATCATCGCGAACACCGGAACGAGCGCCGAGACGAACCCCAGCGTCGAGAAGAAGCCGAAGGAGAAGTTCCCCACGAGCGAGAAGTCCGGCGTGGACACGACCTTGTCCGGGATCGTTCCGATGCCCGTCGAGCCCCAGATCGCGCTGTCGCCCCACACCTCGTTGACCACGATCGCGAACGCGGTCGTCAGCAAGATGGCGAGCAGCAGGCCGCCCCGGATCTTGCGGACCACGAACACCGCGCTGAGGGCGAGCCCGACCACGAACACCAGCATGGGAAGGGTCGTGAAGTCGTTCGACAACGTCACGAGCGTCACGTCGTTGTTCACCACGACGCCCGCGTTCTCGAGCCCGATGATCACGAGGAACAGCCCGATGCCGATCCCGATCGCGCGCTTGAGGTCCATCGGGATCGCGTTGAGCACGGCCTCCCGGAACCCGGTGAGCACGAGGACGGCGATGACCAGACCCTCGGTCACCACCACGCCCATCGCCTCGGGCCAACTGAGCCCGAGCCCGGCCACCAGGGTGAACGCGACGAACCCGTTCAGGCCGAGGCCGGCCGCGAGCGCGAAGGGCACGTTGGCGTAGAGGCCCATCGCGATCGTCGCCACCCCCGCGACGAGCGCGGTGACCGTGAGCACCTGATCGAACGGAAGCGAATTCCCGCTCACGTCCTTGACCGCTCCGAGGATCGCGGGGTTCAAGAACAGGATGTAGGCCATCGTGAGCCAGGTCGCGGCTCCGGCCAAGACCTCCGTGCGCACCGTCGACCCGCGCTCGGAGATCTTGAAGAACCCGTCGAGGCCGGTGCCTCGCACGGGCGTGGCGGTCTTCGCCATGCGTCCCCCTTCGTGCTCGAAACCGGCGCGGGCGCGGCCGGCGAACCCCTGGGGAAGGCAGCCGCAGGATAGGGGGCCTCGGCGTTCAGGGCAAGTCGGTGACGCCTCGGTAAAGTGGAGGCTCGGTCCGTCCATCGAGGAGCTTCGACGTGTCCCAGCAGCCCGGAAGCGACGCCAACCGCCGCCTCACGAAAGCCGAGCGGAAGGAACAAGCGCGTCTGGATCGCGAGCGGATCCAGCAACAGATGCACGCCCGCAACCGCAATCGCACGATCGGCATCGTGCTCGTGGCGGCGGCCGTGGCTGCGATCGTGGCGGTCGTAGTGATCGTGCAGCCCGGCGGCGATCGGGCCTCGGCGGCGCCCACCGCCGATGAGCTCCTCGCGCAGGCTCCCGGCGCCGCGGCGGCCGCCGGATGCGACGCCGTCCAGACGATCGGCTACTACGGCGGGGTGTCCGGACCCAAGGACAGCCCCGATTACGCCGATCAGTCGCACGTCGGGGCCGACGCCAACTACCCCACGATGCCCCCGCTGGACACCTATCCCTCGATCCCGCCGACGTCGGGACCCCACAACGTCACGCCGCTGTCGGCGGGCGTCTACGACACCCCTCCGCCGATCGATCAGGCGATCCACTCCCTCGAGCACGGCGCCTCGATCGTCTGGTACTCGCCCGATGCGCCCGTGGCCCAGATCCAGGCGCTCAGCGACTTCTACGGGCGGCGCGTCTCGGACGCCTCGGTGGGTCAGGACCGCCTGATCGTGGCCCCCTACGACTACCCCGGTCAGGGGGCCGCCGGCTCGCTGCCCGCGGGCACCCAGATGGCCCTGGTCGCCTGGCATCGCCTGCAGCCGTGCGACCAGGTGAACCTCGCGGTCGCATTCGACTTCACCTCGCAGTACAGCGCGCCCACC
>JBDTNY010000058.1:0-32704 GCA_039933515.1 Actinomycetota bacterium | reverse complement strand
ATCCCAGTGTCTGGGGCAGGTTGCCCACGTGTTACGCACCCGTTCGCCACTGATCGCAGGACCGAAGTCCTGGTCACCGTTCGACTTGCATGTGTTAAGCACGCCGCCAGCGTTCGTCCTGAGCCAGGATCAAACTCTCCGTAGAGAAATGAGATCCCCTTGCCCGAAGGCTCGGGGTTCGTTTCTGTTGTTGGAGTCGACCGACCGTGAGCAGGCACTGCCCGTGGCCGACCTTCGATGATCCCGCCCGTAATGTCCGGACGGATTCAGTACTACCGTCACTCAAGAGGGCACGGCGAACCGGCCCCCCGTCAGACGGGGTGTAAAGCACTGGCTGTTACACACTGTTCAGTTCTCAAGGTACGAGAGGTGACGCCGAGCCCTTGTCGAGCGTGGTAGGTAACCGCGCAGAACGAGCTTCGCGCCAACCGCTTATGCTAGCAGGGCCACACCGAGCGTCAACCCGATGGTGTCCGGCTGCGCCGCAGGGCTTCCTCACACTGTGGCTGATCCATGCTACTTGGACGGACATCGTGCCTGGTCAGGGCCTCACGTCAGGCGGACGAACCGACGCCGACCCACCTGGAGGACCTTCCCGCGGAGCGCCTCCGGCTCGAATTCGGCCTCCGGGTCCTCGAGCGCGACGCCATCGAGCCGGACGCCGCCCTGGCTGACCGCGCGGCGGGCCTCGCCGTTGGAGGACGCCAGGCCCGTGCCCACGAGCACCTTGGGCAGCCAAGCCTTGCCGTCGCGGAGCGCGTCGGCGGGGATCGGCCGCTCGGGCACCTCGTCGGGCAGCTCGTGCTGCTTGTGCACCTGATCGAACGCGAGCTCCGCCCGATCGCCGACGCCGGCGCCGTGGTAGAGCTCGACCACTTCGCGGGCCATCCGCCGCTTCTGGTCGTTCGGGTGCAGGGCTCCCCCGGCCAACCCTTCCTCGATCGCCTCGATCTCCTCGCCCGGGAGCGGGGTACACAACCGGAGGTACTTGGCGATCAGCCGGTCGGGGATCGACATCAGCTTGCCGAATTGCTCGTCGGCGGGCTCGGTGATCCCCACGTAGTTGCCGAGCGACTGACTCATCTTCTGGACACCGTCGAGGCCCTCCAGCAAGGGCATCGTGAGGGCGAGCTGGGGGTCCTGCCCCCGATCCCGCTGGAGTTCTCGCCCCACCAGCAGGTTGAAGAGCTGGTCGGTCCCTCCGAGCTCGACGTCGGCCTCGACGGCGACCGAGTCGAAGCCCTGGAGCAGCGGGTACATGAACTCCATCATCGAGATCGGCTTGCCGGCCTCGTACCGCTTCGCGAAGTCGTCGCGTTCGAGCATCCGCGCGACCGTGTACGAGGCCGTGAGGCCCAAGATGCCCTCCATGTCCATCGGCTCGAGCCACTCGGAGTTGTGCCGGATCTCGAGGCGCTCTCCCGAGAGCACGAGCCGGAACTGATCCAGCAGCCGCTCCGCATAGCCGTCGACCTCGTCCTTGGCGAGTCGGCGGCGCGTCTCCGACTTGCCCGAGGGGTCGCCCACCCTGGCGGTGAAGTCACCGACGATCAGGACCGCCGTGTGCCCGGCATCCTGGAACTGACGCAGCTTGCGGAGCACCACCGCCCACCCCAGCGTCACGGCAGGTGCGGTCGGGTCGAGCCCGAGCTTGACCCGAAGCGGACGACCCAGCGCCAGCTTGGCGGCGAGCGCATCCTCGGGCACGACGTCGGCCGCGCCGCTCGTCAAGATCGTGAGGTCTTCTGGGCCCATCGTGTCCGCGATGCTATCAACGAGCGCTCCCGGGCCCCGCGGGCCCCGGGGGTAGACTCGATCGCGATGAACCGCCGGGCCTTTCCCCTGCTCGCCGGCCTCGCATCGCTCGCCCTCCTGGGCTCCGCCTGCGGCCTGCCTGATATCGAGGATTACGAAGCGCTGCCGCTCGCGCAGACCTCGTTCCTCTATGCCTCCGACGGCAGCCTGATCACCGAGCTCCACGCCGCCGAGGACCGAGTGATCCTGCGCCGCGGACAGATGACCCAGGACATGCGTGACGCCACCGTCGCAATCGAGGACCGGCGGTTCTACTTCCACCACGGCATCGACGTCCAGGCGATCTTGCGAGCCGCGGTCGTCAACGCCGAGGCCGGCACCGTCGTCGAGGGCGGTTCGACGATCACCCAGCAGCTGGTGAAGAACCTGTATGTCGGCGACGCCGAGAACTTCGGGCGAAAGATCGACGAAGCCTCACTGGCCTGGCAGGTCGAGGATCGCCTCACGAAGGATCAGATCCTGACGCGGTACCTGAACACCGTGTACTTCGGTGAGGGCGCCTACGGCGTGCAGGCGGCGGCCCAGACCTACTTCGGGGTGGACGCCGAGCGGCTCACCCTCGCGGAATCGGCCATGCTCGCGGGCCTGATCACCGCCCCGAACCACTTCGACCCCTACCGCCGGATGCGCTCTGCCCACGGGCGGCGCAACGTGGTGCTCAGGCTCATGCTGCGGCAACGGTTGATCACCCAGGACGAGTACCGGGCCGCGCGCCACGAACCGATCCGGGTGCGACGGACCTTGCCGGTGCAGCGATACCCGTACCCCTACTTCGTCGACTACTTCAAACAGTGGTTCCTGGGCAATCCCGCGTTCGGGCCGACCCGCGATTCGCGCGCCAAGCTCCTGTTCGCCGGCGGACTCCAGATCACGACGACGCTCGACCCGGACCTGCAGCGCGCCGCACAGACCGCCGTGCGCTCGGTGCTGGCGTATCCGAACGACCCTGCGGGCGCGATGACGGTCCTCGACCCGCGTACCGGGTACGTGCGGGCGATGGTGGGCGGCGACGACGCCGACTACTGGAAGGACGAGTCCGCCGGCAGGGTGAACCTGGCGACCGGAACGGGCGGGACCGGACGCCAGTCGGGATCGTCGTTCAAGCCCTTCGCGCTCGTAGCCGCGCTCGAAAACGGCATCTCGCCATCGACCGTATTTCCCGCTCCTTCATCGATCCAGATCCCGCTCGAGGGCGGGGAGGTCTGGAACGTGACCAACGCGGGCGGCACCGGATACGGGAGCCTCACCCTAGAGAACGCCACCATCAATTCGGTGAACACCGTGTATGCCCAGCTGATCGAGCAGCTCGGTGCGGAAACGGTCGTCGAGGCGGCAACGCGGATGGGCCTACGATGCTGCCCGCGGGTGAGCGAGCCCAGGACCCCGCTCCTTCCGTATCTGTCCGCCGTGCTCGGCACGAACGAGGTGAACACGCTCGAGATGTCGTCGGCCTACGGCACGCTCGCCACCGGTGGCCAGCACGTCAACCCGGTCCCCGTGATCCGGGTCGCCGACTCCAAGGGCACGGTCCTGTGGGAGGCCAATCCCAAACCCAAGCAGGTCGTCGATCCCCAGGTGGCATCGGTCGCGGACCAGATCCTCCAGAAGGTCGTGCTCTACGGCACGGGCACTTCCGCGAACATCGGCCGGCCGCAGATCGGCAAGACCGGCACGGCCGACACGTACACGAACGCGTGGTTCGTCGGCTCGCTCCCCCAGCTCACCGCAGCTGTCTGGGTGGGCTTCGCGCGGGGCGCTATCCCGATGGAGCCGCCGACCACGCGCATCACCGTCTACGGCGGCACCTGGCCCGCACAGATATGGCGTCTGTTCATGCAGCGAGCGGCCGCCGAACTGCCGATACGGTCGTTCCCCACCCCCGACGTCGGCTACGTCACGGTGGCGGTCGACATCACCCAGGATCCCTACTGCACCCCGAACCCCTATACGTTGCCGCAGAACATCGACTACCTCGAGTTCATCGACGGCACGCAGCCCACCAAGACCTGCAAGACCCCCACCTCGCTCCAGAACGTGGCGGTGCCCTCGGTGATCGGGATGACCCAGGCGGGAGCCGAGGAGGTCCTGTCGGGCGCCGGGTTCGTGGTCGTGGTCGAGGTGACCCCTTCGACCCAACCCCCGGGGACCGTGATCTATCAGACGCCCTCGGCCGGGACCCAGGCCTACCAGACGAGCGCAGTGACGATCACGGTGTCGATGGCCGGCTCGCCCTCGCCTTGAGTCCGAGCGATCGATTGCCGGGCGGCCCGACGCGGCCCGGCGACACGAACGGGTCGCCGGAGACGACGAAGCGCCAGGGGGCCTCCACGCCGACGCTGACCCCCACGCGACCCCCGGTCTCGATACGCTCGAGATCCACGGGCTCTCCGGCCTCGAGCCAGATGGCGGTCCCGCGCACCAGGTCCTCACCGTCGTGAGACCGATCCACGCCGAGCGCCTGCGCGAGCTTGCCCGGACCCGAGCACAGGTCGCGGACGCGGTCGCGGCCGCGGGCCGAGGCCATCGCGTCGAGCCCCTCGAGCGGCTCTAGGGCCCTCAGCAAGACGGCGCTCCCCTGGCCGCGGGGGCGCGTCACGACGTTCGTCATCCAGTGGTGCCCGTAGGTGAAATACACGTAGAGATGTCCCGGTGGCCCGAACATCGAGGCGTTGCGCGGCGTGGGCCCGCGGAAACCGTGGCTCGCCGGATCGCCGGGCTCATACGCCTCGGTCTCGACGATCCGTCCCGCTAGGCGGGTCCCGTCGGGGAGCCGCCGGACCAGCACGCGCCCCAGGAGCTCGGGCGCGACCTCGATCGCGGGCCGATCGAAGAACGCCCTGGGAAGCCGGCGACGGCTCAGGCCGGCCGGCCCTTGCGCAGGAACCGCAACAGCTTCGTGAGCGGCCACGCGTTGATCACGTCGTCCTTCGTCAGCCACCCACGCTGCGCCGTCGCCACCCCGAAACGGCGCAGTCCCAGATGCACGGTCGAATGCGCGTCGGTCGTGACCGCGAACTTCACCCCGTGGCGTTTCGCCCACAGGATGTGCTCGTCCTTGAGATCGAGCCGATCCGGGTGCGAGTTCACCTCCATCGCCGTGCCGGTGCGCCCGGCGGCCGCGAAGACCGCCTCGAGGTCGAGCTCGATCGGGGCGCGCGAGCCGATCCGGCGTCCCGTGAGGTGCCCGATCACGTGCACGTACGGATGTTCGATCGCTCGGACCACCCGGCGCGTCTGCTCGGCTTCCGAGAGCGTGAAGTGCGAATGCACCGACGCGACGTTGACGTCGAATCCCGCGAGGAACTCCTCGTCCCAGTCGACGCCGCCCTCCGGATCGATGTTGAGCTCCGTGCCGTGCAGGAGCCGCATCTTCGGGTAGCGCGGTTGGAGTCGAGCGAGCCGGGCGCGCTGCGAGAGCATCTTCTCGTCGGTCATCCGCTGCATGAACAGGTTCGGCGCGTGATCGGTCACGGCGTAGTAGGCGTACTTCAGCTCGGCCGCGGCCGCGACCATGTCCTCGAGCGAGGCAACGCCGTCGGTCAGGTCCGTGTGCGTGTGGAGGTCGCCTCGGAGCTGGCGCTCGGTGAGCAGCTCGGGCAAGGTGCCCTCGAGCGCGGCCCCGATCTCTCCCCGATCCTCGCGAAGCGTGGGAGCGATGAACGGGAGTCCGAGATGCTCGTAGACGGCTTCCTCGGTCTCGGCCGCGAGTAGCGTTCCCTCCTTCGCTTTGAAGATCCCGTATTCGTTCAGCTTGAGGCCCTTGCGCACGGCCATCTCTCGGATGCGCACGTTGTGGCCCTTGGACCCCGTGAAGTAGATCATCGCGGCGCCCCACACCTCTTGGGGGATCACACGGAGGTCCACCTGGATCCCGGCGGTGGTGATCACCGAGGACTTCGTCTCGCCGTGTGCGAGCACGCGTACGACCGTCGGGAGCGAGGTGAATCGATCCATGATCGGCTCGGGGCGATCGCTCGCCACGAGCAGGTCTACGTCCCCGATCGTCTCCTGCATCCGGCGAAGCGACCCTGCGTACGCGGCGCGTCGAACGCCGCCCAGCCCCTCCAGCTCGGCGAGCATCGCCTCGGCGAGGTCGAGCGCCGCCGCGATCTGGACACGCCCGCCGGACGACGCCATCTGCTCGAGTCCCCGCGCGATGTTCTCCTGTGTCTTGGCGCCGAAGCCTTTGAGTCCAGCGATCCGGTCTTCGCCGAGGGCCGCGGCGAGCTCGTCCACCGAGGAGATGCCGAGCTCTTCGTAAAGAAGCATCGCCTTCTTGGGACCGAGCCCGGGGATCGACGTCAGCGCTCGCACGCCTGGCGGGATCTGCGCCCGGAGCGCCTCGAGCTCGCTGATCGCGCCGGCGGTCAGGTACTCGTGGATCTTCTCTCCGATGGAGCGACCCACGGTGGGGATCGCGAGGATCTCCTTGAGCTCCATGCCTTCCAGGTCGGCCGTGTATCCGCCCACGGCACGCGCCGCCTTCTCGTAGGCCCGAGGCTTGAACGGGTCTGTCGTGAGGATCGACAGGAGATCGCCGTACTCGTTCAGGAGCGCCGCAACCTCGTCGTTGGTCCGCGGCATCGGCCCCGCCTCAGGCGATGCCGAGGAGCCGCAACAGGAGCGCCTTCTGCGTGTGCAGCCGGTTCTCGGCCTGGTCCCATACGGCGGAACGAGGGCCGTCGATGACCTCCGCGGTGATCTCCTGGCCTCGGTGCGCCGGGAGGCAGTGCAGCACGACGACGTCGGCGGCCGCCACGTCGACCAGCGCTTGGTTCACCTGATACAGCGGGAAGATCAACGATCGTTCGTCGCTCTCGGCCTCCTGCCCCATGCTCGCCCACACGTCGGTGTAGAGGACGTCGGCGCCGGTGGACGCCTCGGCCGCATCGTCGGTGGTCTCGATCGTGCCGCCGGTCACAGAAGCGATCTCGGTCGCCCGCTGTACGACCTGAGGGATCGGCTCGAAGCCGGGCGGGGTCGCGACCCGCACGGTCATGCCGGCCTTCGCTCCGGCAAGCAGGAGAGAGTGCGCGACGTTGTTGCCGTCACCGAGGTACGCGAGCACCCGACCCTCGAGCCCCCCCAGGCGCTCGCGCACGGTGAGGAGGTCGGCGAGCGCCTGGCATGGGTGTTCGAAATCCGAGAGCGAGTTCACCACGGGCACCGTGGCCGCGGCGGCAAGGACCTCGAGACGCTCCTGTTCGAAGGTCCGGAGGACGATCGCGTTCACGTAGCGCGACAACACCTTTCCCGTGTCCTCGATCGTCTCGCCGCGGCCGAGCTGGAGATCGTTCGTGGACAGCACCACCGCGTGGCCCCCGAGCTGGGCCACGCCCACTTCGAACGACACGCGAGTCCGCGTCGAGGGCTTCTCGAAGATCAGCGCCACCGATCGCCCGCGGAGGCTCTCGGCGTGGGCGCCAGGGTCGGACTTCAGCTTGGCGGCAAGGTCAAGGAGATCGGAGAGCTCGTCGGGCTCCAGATCGTCGACGGAGAGGTAATCGTCCTTCACGGCGGCGAGTCTAGCTTCCGCGGCGGGGGCGGGCTACTCCGGACCGGCGCGCCTGTGCCGCGCGGACCGGCCGGCACGGCTCAGACCGCGCCGGTCTCGGTCCGCAGCCGGGCGCCGAAGGTATCGCGCAGGCTCGAGACGATCGCATCGATCACCGGCTCGGTCTCCTCCCCTGTCAGGGTGCGGTCGGGCGCACGCAGGTCGAGGGTGAACGCCAGGCTCTTCATCCCCTCGGGGATGGCGCCGCCCCTGAAGACGTCGAACAGCACGCATCCCCCCAGGAGATCGCCGGCCGCGTCCTCGAGGGCCTGCTGCACCTGTCCGGCCGGTGCCGATTCGGGCACCAGGAACGCCAGGTCCCGCCGGACCGGCGGGAACCGAGGCACGTCACGCACCACGAACGCGCCCGGCGCCGTGGCCGCGCGCACGGCGTCGAGGTCGAGCTCGGCCACCGCCACGCGGCCCTCGATCTCCAGTCGGCCGGCGGCACGGGGATGGAGCTCGCCGATCGTTCCGGCGATCTCTCCGTCGACCAGGATCTCCGCTGAGCGCCCGGGATGGAACGGGAACGCGAGCGGCGCTCCGAGGCTCCAGGTGGGCACGCCGAGCTCGCCCATCATGGTCTCGAGCGCCCCTGTGGCGTCCAAGACGTCGAGCTCGCGCCGGGCGGCTGCCCAGCCTCGCTCTGCCGGCCCCGCGAAGGCCCAGCCGACCGCGGGACGCTCTTGGACGTCGTCGCCGAGGCGGAAGACGGTGCCCGTTTCGAAGATCGCGATCGATTCGCTTCCCCGCGCCTGATTCAAGGCGACGGCGTGCAGGAGCCCGGGCACGAGACGGGTCCGCAGGAACCCCTCGTCGGCCTGAAGAGGATTCGCCACGGGGATCGCCTCGGTGTCGCCGGTGAGCGCCAGGTCGTCGCCCGAAGCGAACGAGAGGAGCCGAACCTCGCGTAGCCCGGCCCGCACGAGCACGTCGCGGACCCGCTCCCGGAACGCATACGCGGCCGGGACGCCGCCGGCCTGCCCCGCCGCGGAGACCGTACTCCCGATGCGGTCGTAACCCCGCACCCGGGCGACCTCCTCGATCAGGTCAACCTCACGATCGATGTCGACGCGGTAGCCCGGCACCTCCACCTCGATCGCGTCGTCACCGCCGCGATGCGCCATGCCGAGGCGATCCATGACCGCCCGCGCGTCGTCGGCAGAGACGTCGTCGTCGAGCAGCATCGCGGCTCGTGACGGTCGCATCGAGACCCATCGCCGGACCGCCGGCGGCTCCCCCGCCGAGGTGAGCCCTCGGAGCACCGTGCCGCCCGCCCACTCGGCGATCAGCTTGGCACCGCGAACGGCGGCCCGCTCGAGCGCCTCGGGATCAACGCCACGCTCGAAGCGGTGCGACGCCTCGCTGTGGAGGTCCAGGCGTCGGGCCGTTCTCAGCACGCCGGTCCGCGTGAAGTAGGCGCTCTCGAGCAGGACATCCGTGGTCTCGTCGGAGACCTCGGACGACGCTCCGCCCATCACGCCCGCGAGCGCCACCGGCTTTTCGAGATCGCAGATCAGCAGGTCCTCGTCGGTCAGCTCCCGCTCGACGTCGTCGAGCGTCGCGAGGCGCTCCCCGTGCGCCGCGCGGCGCACGACGATCCCCGGCCCCGCGAGCAGGTGCAGGTCGAAACCGTGGAGCGGCTGCCCGAGCTCGAGCATCGTGTAGTTCGTCGCGTCCACGACCGCGGACACGGGCCGCATCCCCGACGCGGTCAGCCGGGCCTGCACCCGCAGCGGGCTGTCGCCGTGCGCGTCCACGCCCCGGATCACGCGTGCGAGATACCGCGGGCACCCATCGGGTGCGTCCAGGCGCACGGTCGCGACGTCGGCCGCGGCCTCATCGGATTCCGTCACCGTGAGGTCGGGCTCGATCAACGGCACGCCGGTGGCGGCAGCAACCTCACGGGCGACCCCGTAGACGCTCAGGAAGTCGGGACGGTTCGGTTCTACCTCGATGTCGAGCACCGCGTCGTCCAGTCCGAACGCCGCCGTGAAGTCCTCCCCCACCTGCACGTCCTCGCCGTTCAGCACGAGGATCCCGGTGTGGACGTCGGCGACCCCCAGCTCGCGATGCGAGCAGAGCATCCCGTTGGACAGGACACCGCGGAGCTGGCGCGGTGCGAGGGGATCGGGCAGCACGGGCACGCGTGCCCCGGGCTTGGCCCAGGCCACCAGGTCCCCCACCGCGAAGTTTCGCACCCCCGCACAGACGACCTGCGCTCCGGTCCCGTCGTCGACCTCCGCCACACAGAGCTTGTCGGAATCGGGATGGTCCGCGACCGTCAGCACGCGCGCGATCACGACCCCCTGCACGCCCGCCCACGGGCGGAGCACCTCCTCGACCTTCACGCCCTGGCGGGTGATGAGCTCCGCGAGCACGTCGGCCTCGAGGTCGGTGGGACAGAACTCCCGGAGCCACGACAGGACGACCCTCATGCGACCCCTTCGAACTGCGCGAGGAACCGGACGTCCCCGTCGAAGAGCATGCGGATATCGGGGATCGCGTATTTCAGGAGGGCCACCCGATCGACGCCCATGCCGAAGGCGAACCCTGTGTAGCGCTCGCTGTCGTATCCGCAGTTCTCCAGCACCTGCGGATGGACCATGCCGGCACCCAGGAGCTCGATCCAGCCGTTCCCGCACACCCGGCAGCCCACGCCGTCGCACTTGAAGCACGACACCCCGACCTCGCATCCCGGTTCGACGAACGGGAAGAAGGCCGGGCCCAGCCGGACGCGTCGCCGCTGTCCGAACAGCGCCTTGGCGGCGGCCTCGAGGGTGCCCTTGAGGTCGGCAAACGTGATCCCCTGGTCGACGGCGAGCCCTTCGACCTGGTGGAAGACGGGCGAGTGCGTGGCGTCGGCCGTCTCCCGTCGGAACACCCGACCGGGCGCCACGATGTACACGGGCGGGGGCTGGGACTGCATCGTGCGGATCTGGACCGCGCTCGTCTCCGTGCGCAGGAGGAGCTCCGGGCGTCCGGGAACCGACACGTACAGCGAGTCCTTCATCGTGCGCGCCGGGTGGTCCGGCGGGATGTTCAGTGCCTGGAAGTTGTGCCAGTCGTCCTCGATCTCGGGCCCCTCGGCGACTCGGAAACCCAGGCTCGTGAACACACCGACGATCTCGCGCTCGACGATCGTCAGCGGATGCAGCGAGCCCGCGCGCGGTCGCCGTCCCGGCAGTGAGAGGTCGAGCCCGTCGCCGTCGAGGAGCGCGCCTTCCGCTTCGATCTCGAGCACCTCTCGGCGCGCGGCCTGCGCGGCGGTCAACGCGGCGCGGGCCTCGTTCGCCAGGAGCCCGATCTCGCGTCGCTCTTCGTGGGAGAGTCCGCCGAGCGCCTTCTGCACCTGGCTGAACGGCGCTTTGCGGCCGAGGACCTCGACCTGCGCGGACTCGAGCTCTTCGACCGAGCCGGCCGTCTCGAAACGGGCGACACCGCGGTCGCGTTCGGTCTCGAGGGTGCGGCGCATCTCGCGTGCGTCCATCAGGCGGCGAGTCTAACAAGCGCCTCACAGCGCCCCGGACCACCCGGGCCTAGCCGGCCGGCACCTCCACGTGGAACGAGAGGCGGCCCTCGACGACCTCACCCCAGGTGCGGCCGCCTTGCGCCTCGGCGACGCCTCGGGCCACGAAGAGGCCGATCTTGCTGCCGGCGCCCTCACCAGGACGCCTCGGGGTGAACAGGGCCTCGGCGCCCTCGCTCGCCAGCTCGGTTCCCTGCCGCGAGGCCCACAGGTGCAGGGCACCGCCGCGGTGCGAGGCGCCGATCCGGACGGGCCCCTCCCGTCCCCACCAGACCAAGGACTCGAGGAAGGCGAGGATCGTCGTCTTGAGGCGAACGGGGTCGACGAACACGGTGACCGGCTCGCTCTCGTACTCGATCGGGGGATGGTCCGGATCGCGCCGCATCGCGTCGGCAATCGATCGCGCGAGCTCGCCCACCTCGACCTGCTCGGGGAAGAGCTCGAGGGTGCCGCCGACGACACGTGCGGCATCGACGAGGTGTCGGAGGATCGTGTCCATGCGGTCGGCGTCGTGCACGATCCCCTGCAGCATGATCGCGCGGTGTTCTTCGCTCATCTGATCCCACCGCTTCTCGAGCGCGTACCCGAAGCCCTTCATCGCGGTCAGCGGCGATCGGATGTCGTGGGCCGCCGCCGAGATGATCGATTCGAGCGCCTCTCCCTGGCGCGCGCGCCGTCTCGCCCATTCGAAGAGGCACACGGTGGCGGCCGCGGCGAGGTTCAGCGACTCGGCCTTCCCGGCCTGGGGGACCCGAACGGACCCATCGGCGCCGGCGATCACCTCGGCGGGCAGCCCGTGTGCCTCGTTGCCGAACAGGAACGCCACCGGGCCAGAGAGATCGGTGCGATAGAGGTCGTCGGCGCCCTCGGCGGCCATCGCGAGCACCCGGTACCCGCGGGCCCGGACCGCTGCGATCGCCTCGGCGGTCTCGACCCCCCGGACGATCGGCAGGTGGAAATGCGAGCCCGCGCCCGCTCGGACGGTCTTGGGGTTGTAGACGTCGACCGAGGTCGCGGAGAAGACCACGCCGCCGGCCCCGGCCGCATCCGCCGTTCGGAGCACGGTGCCCGCGTTGCCCGGGTCGCGCACCTCGTGAAGGAGCGTGAGGCACCCCTCATCGGGAAGCTCGCCGAGGCCGACGTCGAGGAACACCGCGGTGCCCACCAGACCCTGGGGGGTCACGGTCGAGGTGAGCTTGGCCATCACATCGGTCGTAACCTCGTGCACCTCGACCCCGGCTTGCCCAGCCTTGATCGCGAGCGGGTCGAGCGCGTCGGTGGTGAACAGCGTCCCGAGCGCGCCGGAGTGGTCGAGGGCCTCGCGGACGGCTTGCGCGCCCTCGACGAGGAATCGCCGGTCCTCTTCGCGGAACGCGTGCTTCTTGAGCCGCACGGCGGCGGCGACCTTCGGGTTCTTGAGCGATGTCAGCACGGAATCCCCCGCGTTGCGCTCGCCGGATGGGCGAAGTCTACGTGCGCAGAGGGCTCGCGGGCCGGATGCCTTACTTCTAGGCGGCGGGCTGCGCGGCGGCCTTCGCCTGCTCGACCAGGGCGCCGAACGCCTTCGGGTCGTGCACGGCGAGATCGGCGAGGATCTTGCGATCGACCTCGATGCCGGCGGTCTTCAGGCCGTTGATGAACCGGGAGTAGGAGATGCCGTGCGGGCGGCACGCCGCGTTGATCCGGGCGATCCATAGACGCCGGAACTGCGCCTTGCGATCGCGGCGGTCGCGGTAGGCGTACACGCCGGAGTGCATGACCTGTTCCTTGGCGACTCGATAGCGCTTGCGACGGCTCCCCTGGTAGCCCTTGGCTTTCTCGAGGATCTCGCGACGCTTCTTCTTGGCGTGAACGGAACGCTTGACGCGAGCCATGGCTCAGGCCTTCCCCAGCAGTCGCTTGATCTTCTTCGCCTCGGCCGTGACCTCCGACATGCCCTCGATCCGGCGGCGCTGGCCGCCCGACTTCTTCGTGAGCATGTGGTTGCCGCTCGCCTTGGCGTGGAGCACCTTGCCCTTGCGCGTCACGCGGAAGCGCTTGGTGGTCGCGCTGTGGCTTTTCATCTTCGGCATCGGTTATCCCTCGTTCTCGGCTGTGGTGACCTCGGCGGGTTCGGCCCCATCCTCACCGGTTGGGGCGTCCTCCACCTCGGCCTCGTGCACGTCGTCTGCCATCTCGTCAGGCACTTCCTCGGGCGACTCGCTCGCCGCCTCTTCACTCGTGACGGTCTCCAGCACCTCGGGCTCGGGAGCCTCCAGCACCTCGGTCTCCAGCACCTCGGGCTCGGGAGCCTCGGGCTCGGGGCCGCCGCGCTCGCGCTCCTTGGCCAGCTGTTCCTGGTACTTCCTGCTCGGCGAGACGACCATGATCATGTTCCTGCCCTCCTGCTTGGGCATCGACTCCACGACCACCTTCTCGCCGAGATCGGCGACCAGCCGGTCCAAAATCTTGCGACCGAGCTCCGTGTGCGCCATCTCGCGCCCGCGGAACATGATCGTGATCTTGACCTTGCTCCCGCCCTTGAGGAACCGTTCGACGTGGCCCTTCTTCGTGGCGTAGTCGTGCGGGTCGATCTTGGGGCGGAACTTGATCTCCTTCAGGCCGCTCCGCGATTGCTTCTTGCGGGCGTCCTTCTGGCGGATGTCGCGTTCGTACTTGAACTTGCCGTAGTCCATGATCCTGCAGACCGGCGGCGTAGCCTGCGGAGCGACCTCGACGAGGTCCAGATCCATGTCGCGGGCTTGACGGATCGCGTCCCGGGTGTCGACCACCCCGATCTGTTCACCGTCGGCCCCCACCAGGCGAACCTGGGGTGCTCGGATCCGGTCGTTTATGCGCGGATCGGTCGAGACCCCGCATCACCTCCATCGATGAAAAGCACCGGGCATGCCCGGTGCATGGTGGACACACGTGCTTGCATTGCCTCGAGACGAGTATAGGGAACGCGGACGACCGCTGTCGACGCGCGCCCGGGCATCACCAATCGGGCTCGAGGGAGCGTCCGTAGCTATCCTCGAGGCGCTGCGTGTCGTCCTCAGTGGTGTATCCGTAGGCGATCTCGAGGATCCGGCCCCGCTTCGCGCCGGTGTTGCGGATCCGATGGGTCTCTTCGGCCGCGATGACGAACTCCTCCCCCGGCTGCGCCTGCACCACCCGGTTGCCGATCTCGATCGTGAGACCCACGTCGAGCACGACCCAGGTCTCATCGCGCATCCGGTGATAGTGGACGCTCGTCTCCTCTCCCGGCTCGACAGTGATCACGCGGACCGACGACGGTTGATTCAACGAATAGGTCGCCACCTTGCCCCAGGGCTTGTCGACGATCATCGAGGGCGCTCCCTTCCTGGCAATCGCTCCAGCAGCCAGGCCATCTCAAGGGCGGCCTCGGCGGCCTCCCACCCCTTGTTCCCGTGCTCGCCGCCGGCTCGGGCCTCCGCCTGCGCGAGCGTGTCGGTCGCGAGCACCTCGAAGATGACCGGCACCCCCGTGTCGCGCGAAACCTCCGCGATCCCGCGTGCCGCCTCGTTCGCCACCAGATCGAAGTGCGCCGTGTCGCCGCGGATCACGGCGCCGAGACACACCACGGCGTCGTAGAGCCCGCTCTCGGCTAACCGCCGCGCGACCACGGGGATCTCGAAGGCCCCGGGCACCCAAGCCACATCGATCGCGTCCTCGGACACGCCCCGGGCCACGAGCCCCTGCCTCGCTCCCTCAGCGAGCTTCGCGGTGATGATCTCGTTGAAGCGAGCGACCACGACACCGACCCGCTTGCCGGCACCGTCGTGGACGCCGACGAACGTGGTCACGCCTCGACCCCGGGGGTCGCGGGCATGTCGAGCAGATGGCCGAGTTTCTCCTGCTTGGTCCGCAGGTACCCGATGTTCTCGGCAGTCGGCTCGGTCTGCAACGGCACGCGCTCCTCGATCGCGAGACCGTAGCCCTCGAGCCCGGCTCGCTTGTCGGGGTTGTTGGTCAGCAGACGCATCGAGCGCACCCCGAGATCGACCAGGATCTGCGCGCCCGTGCCGTAGTCTCGCTGGTCGGCCGGGAAGCCGAGATCGAGGTTCGCCTGGACGGTATCGCGTCCCTGGTCCTGCAACTCATACGCGCGGAGCTTGTGCGTGAGCCCGATCGCTCGTCCCTCGTGGCCGCGGACGTACAGGACGATGCCGCGGCCTTCCTTGCCGATCAGCTCCATGGCCGCGTCGAGCTGCTCACCGCAATCGCAGCGCAGCGAGCCGAAGACGTCGCCCGTCAAGCATTCGGAGTGGACCCTCGTCAGCACCCCGAGCCCGTCGCCGATGTCGCCGACGACGAGCGCGACGTGCGTGCGTCCGTCGACCAGGCTCTCGTAGGCGTAGGAACGGAACTCGCCGTGCGGGGTCGGCATCGTGGCCTCGGCCACGCGCTCCACCAGCGTCTCGCGGTGCCGCCGGTACTCGATCAGATCCGCGATCGAGATCAGCTTGAGGCCGTGCTCGCGCGCCACGCGGACGAGCTCGGGCATCCGCGCCATCGAGCCATCCTCGTTCATCACCTCGCAGATCACCCCCGCCGGGAAGAGCCCGGCGAGCGTCGCGAGATCGACGGCGGCCTCGGTGTGCCCTGCGCGCACGAGCACCCCGCCCTCGCGGGCCTTCAAAGGGAAGACATGGCCGGGCTTCTGGAAGTCGTGGGCCCGGGCGCTTAGATCGGTCACGGCCAGCGCCGTGACGGCCCGGTCCTGGGCGCTCGTGCCCGTGGTCGTCCCGTGCCGGAAGTCGATCGAAACCGTGAAGGCGGCTTCATGGCCGTCGGTGGTCTCGGTGACCATCTGGCGGATCCCCAGCTCGTCGAGACGCCACGCCGCCGCCGGCAGGCAGACGATGCCCCGACCGTGGGTGACCATGAAGTTCACCGCCTCGGGCGTGGCTTTCTCGGCCGCGATGATGAAGTCGCCCTCGTTCTCGCGGTCCGCGTCATCGACCACCAGGATGATCTTGCCGTCGCGGACATCTTCGAGCGCCTCGGGTATCGAGGCGAACACCGACCGGTCCACGGCGTCCTGCAGTTGCTCACTCATCGTGGGTACCCTCCATGAGACGTTCGACATACTTCGCGATCACATCGACTTCGAGGTTCACCGGGTCGCCGGGGCTCGCCGTCCCCAGGGTGGTGACGGCCAAGGTGTGCGGGATCAGCGCGATCGTGATCCCGTCTTCGTGTCGCTGGGCGATCGTCAGGCTCACGCCGTCGACGGTCACGGATCCCTTGTCGACGACATAGCGCAAGAGCGAGGATGGCACCTCGATCCGGAGCCGCGCCCCGCCGCCCTCGTCGGGGTCAACCGCCATGACCACCCCCACGCCGTCGACGTGACCCTGCACCATGTGACCCCCCAGGCGTGCCGCCAGGCTCACCGGACGCTCCAGGTTCACCGGGTCTCCGAGCGCCAGCCGTCGAAGGCTCGTGCACGCCAGGGTTTCATCGGAAAGATCGAAGGCGAGCGACGCGCCATCGTTGCCGACGACCGTCAGGCACACTCCGTTGACGGCGACGGACGCGCCGATCCCACTGTCGGCCGGCACCACCGAGCACCCGACCACGAGCCGGTGATCCCCAACCTCACGGACGGCGCCCCGTTCCTCAACGATCCCGGTGAACATAGGCCTCCACCCTGAGGTCGTCGCCGACCCGATCGACGCTCGCGAGGTCGAGCCGCACCGCGCGCGAGATCGGGGCGAACCCGTCCCCGGCCACCACACCCCGTGCGGCGGCGCCCCCGACGATGAGCGGCGCCACGTACTGCACGACCTTGTCCGCGAGGCCGTCGCGCACGAAGCTCCACGCCACGGTGGCCCCGCCCTCCACGAGCACGCCTTGAACGTCGCGTTTGCCGAGCGCGTCCAGGAGACCCTCGAGCGCCACGCCGCCCGAAGCGTCGCGGTCAAGCACCAGCACCTCGGCACCGGCACGGAGCCAGGCGTCCATCCGTTCCGCGGGAGCGAGATCCGTGGTCGCCACAAGTGTCGGGGCGACGTCGTCGAACAGACACGCCTGGACCGGGACCCTCCCGGCGGTGTCGACGACGACCCTGAGCGGGGGACGTGCCTGGGTCCATGCGGGGTCGCGCACCGTCAGCGAAGGGTCGTCCGCCAAGGCCGTGCCGGCGCCGACCACGATCGCATCGGCCCCCGCCCGGAGCCGCTGGACATCGGCTCGTGCTGCCTCCCCAGTGATCCACTGCGAGGTTCCGTCGGTCGCTGCCGTCTTCCCGTCAAGACTTGCGGCCATCTTGAGTGTGACGAACGGACGCCCGGTGGCGACGTGGCGGTCGTACGCCTCGTTCAGTCGATGCGACCGCTCGGCGAGGACACCCGAGACGACCTCGACGCCCGCCTCTCGGAGTCGTGCGATCCCGGCGCCGTCGACGACCGGATTGGGGTCGCCGGCACCGATCACCACGCGAACGACGCCCGCCTGGATCAGCGCGCGGGTACAGGGGCCGGTCCGGCCCGTGTGATCACAGGGCTCGAGCGTACAGAACACCGTCGAGCCACTCGCTCGGTCCCTCGCCGCAGACAGCGCCATGACCTCGGCGTGCTGCGTGCCGGGCCCTTCGTGCCAGCCCTCGCCCACGACGACCCCGTCACTGAGCACGACGGCACCCACCATCGGATTGGGAGAGACGCGGCCCCAGCCGCGGGTCGCGAGCTCGAGGGCGTGCCGCATGTGCGTTTCGTGCTGCTCCACCGTTCACCCCTTCGGTCCCCGGGGGTCGGTGGAGGCACGGGCAGCGCCACAGCCTCACACGCCGCGCAGCGCGCGTGCCGGCCGTCACGCCCGTTTCCTCTCATCCCGACTTTCACGGTCGGTCCCGGAGTTCCACCGGGTCCACCCGCGGCTGGCTGCCGTGGGGTCGCGGACTGTCACCGCCGGTGGGGAATCGCGCCCCGCCCCGGAAACAGGCTGATATCTGGTTCGAGTATACGGCGGTGCCCGGAGACGAGGTCAACGCCGAACCTTTTCGTGTGCCGAGCGGCGGGCTATGCGGTGCGCTGGTCGATCGCGTACGTGCTGCCGGGCTCACGCTTGGCGAACTGCTTCATCTCGGTCGCCACGGCAACCGCCTCGCCGTAGTGAGCGAACGCCCGGCGAGAACTGCTCGCGATGCCCACCGAGACCCCCACGAGCGGGATGTCTTGCAGCACGCCTTTGCGATCCTCCATGCGGACGAATCCGCGGGCGAGATCTTCGGGGTCGTAGAACTCGAGGCGGGCCGCGTCGAACCGCTCGCAGATCGAGCGGGCGACCTCCTCGGCGGAGTCCGGGTCGACGATGGCGACGAAGTCGTCGCCGCCCACGTGCCCGACGAACCCTTCGGCTCCCCCGCCGGCGACGACGGCATCCTGGATGATCTTGGCCGTCGCCTGGATCAGCCGGTCGCCCCGGACGAAGCCCTTCTGGTCGTTGTAGGTCTTGAAATTGTCGAGGTCGCTGTAGAGGACGGCGAACGGGCGGCCTTCCCGGACCTGCCGCTCGATCTCTTCTTGGATCCGGATGTTGCCGGGGAGCCCGGTGAGGGGCGAGAGGTTCCGCATCTCCTTGGCGCGGCGCAGGGTTCCCTTCACGCGCGCCAGCAGCTCGATCGGGTCGAACGGCTTGATGATGTAGTCGTCGGCACCGGCCTGCAGGCCGGTGACCTTGTCGGCCGAGAGGGCTTTCGCGGTGAGCATGATGATCGAGGTATTCGCCGTCTGGGGGTTCTTGCGGAGCCGCTGCGCCACCTCGAACCCGTCGATACGCGGCATCATCACGTCGAGCAGGACCAGATCGGGACGCAGGTCGCCGGCCTTCTCGAGCGCCTCTTCGCCGTCACCGGCCACGGCCACGTCGTAGCCGGCCGAGCGCAGGTTCACCTCGACGAAGCGCGCGATATCCGGGTCGTCGTCGACCACCAGTATCTGCTCGGCCATCACGCCGCCTCTCCCCGGGCGATCGCGGCCATCGCGGCGGCGGCGGCGGCGGGGTCCGGCGCTTGGAAGATCCCGGAGGCCGAGATCAGCACGGTCGCCCCCGCGTCCACGGCGGCCTGGGCGTTGTCGACCTTCACGCCGCCGTCGATCTCGACCTCGACGGACAGGCCGCGGCGATCGACCTCGGCGCGAACCGCCTCGAGCCGTGGGTACACCTCGGGATCCAGCACCTGGCCCGACCACCCCGGCCGGATGCTCATCAGCATCACGTCGTCGACCAGGTCCAGGTAGGGGAACACTTCTTGGACGGCGGTTTCCATATTCAAGGTCATCCCCACGCGCATGCCGGCTTCGCGAGCCTTGGCGATCGAAGCCGCGGGATCGGCGACCGCTTCATGGTGGAACGACACGACGTCGAGACCCGCCTCGGCGAGCTCCTCGAAGAACGACTCGGGAGCGTCCACCATAAGGTGGCCGTGGAGCGTCCGGGCGGTGTGGGGCCGCAGCGAGGCGACCACCACCGTCCCCAGCGCGATCGGCGGTACGAAATGTCCATCCATGATGTCGATATGGATGGTCTCGGCATGCATCTCCACGAGCTTGACCTGATCTGCGAGGTACGCCAGATCGGCGGACAGGATCGATGCGGAGAGCGTGCCCACAGCGCGTATCGTACCTGGCGGCGTCTTGGGGCCCGACCTCAGCTCCGCCGCTCGAACGCGGCCACGAACATCCCGTCGGCCCCGTGCCGGTGCGGCCAGATCCGGACGCGGATCGCCGGGCCGCCGGGGCCCTCGATCTCGATCGGAACGAGGTCGGGGCGATGGCGGAGGATCGCATCGCAGGCCGCATCGGTCTCCGCCCGGGGGAAGGTGCAGACGGAGTACACGAGCCGCCCGCCCGGCCGTAGCAGATCGGCGGAAGCCGAGGCGATCGCGACCTGCAGCCGAGCGAGCTGGCTGATCGCCTCCTTCCGGGGACGCCACAGGAGCTCGGGGCGGCGGCGCGCGGAACCGATCCCGCTGCACGGCGCGTCGACAAGCACTCGGTCGAACGTTCCTCGCAGGGCGGGCGAGATCGCGTCCTGGGCGAGGGTTGCCACGCGCACCTGCAGACGGTCCGCGCCCCGGCGGACCATCGCGGTCCGCTGGGGATGGAGGTCGGCCGCCACGACGAGCCCCTCGTCGCCCACGAGGCCGGCCGCGTAGTGCGCCTTGCCTCCGGGCGCCGCGCAGGCGTCCAGGATCCGCTCTCCCGGGCGCGGGTCGAGCGCGCGCACCACGAACGCCGACGCCTGGTCCTGGATCGCGAACAGGCCGTCCGCGAACCCAGGGAAGCCGGCGGGATCCCCGCCGTCGACCAGCAGGCACGTCGGGTCGAGCGGCGTGCGCGTCACGGTGCGGCCCACTGCTTTGAGATCGGCCTCGAGGGCCTCGACCGTCGTCAGGCGCGTGTTCGCGCGCAGGCAGAGCAAGCCGTGGGAGGCCAACGCCTCGGCCGCTTCCGAGGCCTCGTCCCCGACGAGCCGACGGAGCTCGGTGACCGCCCACGGGTGCATGCCCGTGCGCACCGCGATGTCGGCGTCCCCTTCCCCCGTCGGCCAGGCGGGCGGGTCGCTGGCGAGCTTGCGCAGCACCGCGTTCACGAAGCCGCGCTCCTTCGGGGCTGCGAGCGAGACGGTCTCTCCAACCGCCGCATGGTGCGCCGCGCCGGTGAACAGCAGCTGGTAGGCGCCGAGTCGAAGGACATCGCGGGCCACGGAGCTCATCCGGGCGACCGGACGTGAGGACCGCTGCTCGATCGCCCAGTCGAGCGATCGGAGCCTGCGGATCGTGCCGTACGCGAGATCGGCCGCGAACGCCCGGTCGCGTACGTCGAGAGAGGACTTCGCGAGCGCGTTCGGCACCACGATCGTCGAGTAGCCACCCGCCTCGACCACTCGCCGCACGGCGGCGAACGCGACGGCGCGGGCCGAGAGGGTCGGGCTCACCCGAGCCGCTCGCCAGGCTGGATGCGGGCGCCGCGCGCCCAGGCGGCGGCGTCCATGCGTCTACGGCCGGCCGGCGCGACCTCGAGGAGATCGAGGGATCCCTCGCCCGTCCCCACTCGGACCACGCCATCTCCGTAGACCCGGATCTCTCCCGATTCCGGGACGGCCATCAGCTTGTCGCCGATCTCCGAGCGCCGGGCTCGAAGGATCTTCAGCGCGCCGCCTCGGAACGTCGTCCTCGCGCCGGGCTCGGGCGCGAGGGCCCTGATCCGTCGGTCGACCTCGGAGACCGACCGCGTCCAGTCCAGCTCGCGTTCCTCCAGCACGATCTTGGCTGCGTAGACGGCGCCCGCGTGATCCTGCGACACCGGCTCGATCTCCCCTGCCACCAGCCGCGGCAGGGTGTCGACGAGCAGTGCGCCGCCGATGCCCGCGAGCCGTTGCCCCAGCGTCCCGGCATCGTCCCGCGGGCCGATCGGCTCCTCACGCGTCGCGAGGATCGGGCCGGTGTCGAGTCCCTCGTCCATCAGCATCGCGGTGACGCCGGTTGCTCCATCCCCTTCGAGGATCGCTCTCTGGACGGGCGCCGCACCGCGCCAGCGCGGCAGCAGGGAGAAGTGGAGGTTCACGCAGCCGAACCGAGGCAGGTCGAGCACGTCGGCGGTCAACAGCTCGCCGTAGGCCACGACGACGATCGCGTCGGGCGCGAGCGCCCGGAGCGCCTCGAGCCCCTCGCCCGATCTGACCCCGGCCGTCTCCAGGAGCGGCAGGCCGGCTGCGCGCGCTGCGTGGGCGACCGAGGTCGGCCGGAGCTTCGAGCCACGCCCGGCGGGTCGCGGAGGGTTCGTGACGACGCGCGCGATCTCGAACGTCTCCGAGGCCCCGCCGAGCGTCTCGAGCGGCGGCACCGACCACGGGTCGTTCCCGAGGAAGGCGACGCGGATCATGCGGCGAGGATAGACGCCGGGTTCAGACGTCGGCGTGGCCGTCGGCCTCGGCCCCTGCGTGGCCCCCGGCATCGGCATCGGCGTCGGCGTCGGGGCGAAGGAGGCGACGTTTCCTGGGCTCCTCGACACCCATCTCGAGCCGTCGCAACTCGGCGAGCACCGATCGCCGACCCTTGTCGTCGAGCCGGTCGATGTACAGGCGGCCGTCGAGGTGATCGGTCTCGTGCTGGAGGATCCGCGCCAGCAGCCCCTCGCCGGTGATCTCGAAGGCTTGACCGTCGACGTCGAGGCCGCGGCAGGTGACCCGCTCGTACCGCGTCGTCAGGTAGAACGGGCCCGGGATCGAGAGACACCCCTCGTCGATCACGGTCTCGCCCCCGGCGTCGGAGAGCTCGGGATTAGCCATGAACATCGGTCCAGTCTCCCCGTCGTCGAAGACGAACAGCCGCATCGACAGGCCGACCTGCGGACCGGCGAGGCCGACCCCGGGGGCGTCGTACATCGTCTCCACCATGTCCTCCGCGAGCGCACGGAGCTTCCGATCGAACGCGGTGACGGGCTTCGCAGGGGTCTTGAGGACCGGGTCGCCGAGGATGCGGATGGGCAAGATCACGGGTCGCGGCTTTCGGGTCGAGACGGTCGTCGGCTCACAGGTGCGGCTCGGCTTCGACGCGCGTCACGAGTTCCGCGCCCGCCATCTCTCGGATCGCGAGGCCGAACTCCGGCACCCGCCGAGGGTCGAGCGCGAGCAAGCATACCGTCTGCTCCCCCAGCGCAGACACGAGGAGCGCGGTCGGCTCGAACCGCTCAAGCTCGGCCTCGAAGCCGGGGCGCCCCGCCACGCGAAAGACCGCGCTGCCGACCGGGAACCCCGCCTCCTGTCGGCGCCGTGCCTCGTCGGCGTGGAACCGGCGCGGGGAACCTTGGACCAGTGCCTGCACGGCTGGGTCATTGGCACGCGAGGCCTGCACGATAGCGCGCCCTCCCGGGCGCGCCCACGCGATCGCCTCCATCCAGGTCGTCACCGCGCGCTCGCGCGCCGCGATGCCGGGTCGCCGCTCTGCGAGGTCGACGTCGAGGACCGCCACGAGGTCGAGCCCGCCCGGACCGAGGTCGCGGACATCGTCGGGGCCTCCGACGATGATCTCGCTCGCCTCCGGAAGTCTCGGCGCGTCGCCGGATCCGAGCCGCGTCACGCGCACGTCGGTGACCCGCGCCGCCCACTCCTCCACCCGCTCCTGGCCGCCGGGACGGATCCCGAACGAAGTCCCTCCGCAGTTGCGGCATCGGCCCGGCGCCTCGCAGACGACGCATCGGATCAGGCTTTCTTCGGCACGCAGCAGGCCACCGCATGCGGCGCAGGCGGCGGGCTCTCGGCACGTGCGGCAGACGGCTGCCATCCCATAGCCCGGCAGCGGAGAGAAGATGAACCCGCGCCGTGCCGTCCGTAGATGCTGCACCAGCCGGGGAGCGCGGCCCTCGGGGCCGGGTTTGACCACCTCGACCGGTACCCACCGGCGACCCGGAGGCGTCACGTCGGGCACGCCCGACGCCGCGGCCTCCGACGAAGGACAGATCGCGCTCATCGCCACCGTCAGGCCGGCCAGTCGCGCACGCGCGAGCGCGACGTCACGTACGTGGTAATACGGCGCCCGGTCTTCGCGGTGTGCCGGGTGCGACTCTCGCGAGACCACGATCGTCCCGAGCTGCGGCAGGCGCGCGAATACCGCGGGGCGTGTCCCGACCACGACGTCGAACCGGCCCGCCGCGATGTCGAGCCACATCGCGTACCGGGCGCGCTTCGATCCGCCCAGGTAACACGCCACGCGGTCCCCGAAGGCATCGACGAGGGCCGTGGCCGTGGCAGGAACGGGCACCGCTTCGGGCACCACCACGATCGCCCGGCGTCCGCCCGCGAGCGACGCCGCCACGAGCTCGACCGTGGCCGCCACCTCTTCTTCGGGGGCGGGCCGCAGGATCGCGGGCGAGAACCCACCCGTCCTCGCGGCGCTGAGCAGCTCGGGGCCGCCGCGGTAGGAGCCGAGCACCGCGGGGGTTGTCGGCGGCCCGTGCACGGCCCCGGGGCGCCCACGGCCGAGACCCTCTTCGGCGGCGACCCGCGGGGGGGCGAGCCGTCCCAGCACGGCGGCGAGCGGGGCCACATAGCGTTCGCTCACCCAGCGCGCGAGCTCGAGCAGGCCTTCGTCGAAGACGCGTTCCGGCGACACCGTCTTGTTGACCGCCAGCATCCGCTTCGGTAGGTCGTCAGTACCACCGAGCACCCAGCCGCGGACCGCCCGACCATGGAACGGCACCTGCACGAGGGATCCCACACCGGCCCCGAGGTCGGAAGCGAGCACGTAGGTGAAGGGCCTGTCGAGGGACAGGATCGGCCGGTCGACGCAGACCGCGACGGGCCCGTCGAGGGCCTCAGGCGAGCGCGGCGCGGAGGTCGTCGGCGCGGTCGGTCGCCTCCCAGGGGAACTCTTTGCGCCCGAAATGGCCATACGCCGCGGTCTCGCGGTAGATCGGACGCAGGAGATCCAGGTCGCGGATGATCGCCGCGGGACGGAAGTCGAACAGCTCCCAGAGCACCCGCTCGAGCTTGTCCGGATCCACCTGCTCCGTGCCGAACGTGTCGATCATCAGCGAGACGGGATGCGCCGTGCCGATCGCATAGGCGACCTGCAGCTGCGCCTGGTCCGCGAGGCCGGCCGCGACGACGTTCTTGGCCACGTAGCGCGCCATATAGGCGGCCGATCGATCGACCTTCGTGGGATCCTTGCCGCTGAAGGCACCGCCCCCGTGCGGCGCGTAGCCCCCGTACGTATCGACGATGATCTTGCGACCGGTCAAACCCGTGTCGGCCTTCGGCCCGCCGATCTCGAAGCGGCCGGTCGGGTTCACGAGCACGCGGACCCCTTTCGCATCGAGCTCGGGGAACTCGCGGAGGACGGGGTCGATCACCTCGGCGGTCAGGTCGGGCGCGAGCAGTGTCTCGACGTCGACCTCCTCGCGGTGCTGGGCGCTGAGCAGCACCGTGTCGACTCGGGCGGGCGCGCCATCGACGTACTCGATCGACACCTGGCTCTTGCCGTCGGGACGCAGGTACGGCACGACGCCCGCCTTGCGGACGTCGGCCAGCCGTTTCGCCAGCCGGTGAGCCATCGCGATCGGCACGGGCATCAACTCTTCGGTCTCGCGGCACGCGAAGCCGAACATCATCCCCTGGTCACCGGCCCCAAGGCTGTCCAGGTCGTCGCCCGAACGGCCCTCGCGGTGCTCAGTGGCGTCGTCGACGCCCCGGGCGATGTCGGGTGACTGCTCTTGGATCGCTGTCATCACCCCGCAGGTCTCGCCGTCGAGACCGAACTTCGCGTTGGTGTACCCGACGTCGGTGATCGTCGAGCGGACGATCGAGGGGATGTCAACCCACGCGCGAGACGTGATCTCACCGCTGACGAACGCCAGGCCCGTGGTGACGAGGGTCTCGCAGGCGACGCGGCTGTTGGGGTCCTCTGCCAGGAGCGCGTCCAAGATGGCATCCGATATCTGGTCGGCGAGCTTGTCGGGGTGTCCCTCGGTGACGGATTCCGACGAGAAGTGGTGAGCCCGGCGCATGATGTGGCGGAGTCTAATCGGCCGCCAAGGCCCCGTCAGCGGGGCCGAGGAGCCGAACGACACGATCGATCAGCGCAGCAGCCAGGTCGGGCTTGGTCCACGCGCGCATCGCCATGTCGTCGCCGTCGGCCGCCAGGATCGCCGCAGTGTTCGTGTCGGCGGCGAAGCCGGTCCCCTCGCGCCCGACTTCGTTGGCCACCAGCAGGTCCAGGCCCTTGCGCCGGAGCTTTTCGCGCCCGGCGGCCTCGACGTCGCTGGTCTCGGCGGCGAACCCCACGAGGAGCGGTTTCTTCGGCAAGCTCCCGAGCTCCGCGAGGATGTCGGGGGTGGGCTCGAGGCGAAGCTCGGGTGGGCCCAGCGATTTCTTCAGCTTGCCGCCGACCGCCTCGCTCGGACGGAAGTCCGCGACGGCTGCGGCCATCACGACGGCGTCGGCACCGTCGACAGCCTCGAAGACGGCCGTGCGCATCTCCTCGGCCGTCGTCACCCGCACGAGCTCGGCGCCGGTGGGCGCGTCGACCGTTCCCGGGCCGAGGATCAACCGAACGCGGGCTCCTCGCCGGAGCGCGGCGGCGGCTATCGCGACGCCCATCTTCCCGCTGGACCGATTCCCGATGAACCGAACCGGGTCGATCGGCTCGTGGGTCGGCCCCGCCGTCACGACGATCGTGCGCCCGGCGAGGTCGCCGCCGCGGAGCGCGGCCTCGGCTTCCGTGAGGATGTCCTCGGGCTCGGCGAGCCGGCCCATGCCCACGTCGCCGTGGGCGAGCGCGCCTTCGATCGGGCCTACGAACCGAAGTCCCCGGCTCTCGAGCAACGCGACGTTTGCGCGGGTGGCCGGATGCGTCCACATCCCGGTGTGCATCGCAGGCGCAACCACCAGCGGACCAGAGAACTCGAGCAGGGTGGCGGTGAGAAGGTCGTCGGCAGCTCCGTGCGCGAGCCGGGCGAGGAAGTTGGCGGTCGCGGGCGCGACGATCGCGAGATCGGCCTCGTGCGCGAGCCGGACGTGGAGCACCTCGCCGCGGCGTTCCCAGAGCGAGGTGTGGACGGGGTTGCCGGTCAACGCGGCAAGCGTTTCGGGTCCGACAAATCTGGTGGCCGCCTCGGTCATCGCGACCGTGACCTCGGCGCCCGCGCCCGTCAGGAGCCGCGCGAGCAGCGCGGCCTTGTATGCGGCGACGCCGCCGGTGACGCCAAGCAGGACCCGGCGCCCTTCGAGCGGACTACTCGTCCGAGGACTCCTCGGAGCGTTCGTACGCGATCTTTCCCTGGGCGATCTCCTCGAGGGCGATCGAGAGCGGTTTGTTGCTGAAGCCGGTTTCGGTCAGGGGCGGCACGAACTCACCGCGTCCCTCACCGAGCTGGTTGTAGTAGCTGTTGATCTCGCGTGCGCGCTTGGCCGCGAGGGTCACCAGCGTGTACTTGGAATCAACAGCGGCGAGCAGATCGTCGATCTTGGGTTCGATCATCGGGAGCGGTCCTCCGTGGGGTCGTGCCCGTCGGCCGAGTGGTCGGCCCGGGACCCTTGGATGATAGCAGCGACCTGCGACGATGCGTGCTCGAGGTCGTCGTTGACGACCACATGATCGAACCATGCCTGCTGGGTCATCTCCCAGCCCGCCGTCTCGAGCCGGCGTTGGATCCGCTCCTCCGTCTCGGTCTTGCGGCCGCGGAGCCGGCGCTCGAGCTCCTCCATCGAAGGGGGTGCGAGGAACACGAGCATGGCGTCGGAGATCCGCTTGTGCACCCACCCCGCCCCCTGCACATCGATCTCGAGGATCGCGTCGTAGCCCGCCTCGCGCGTCCGCTCGACCCAGTCGGCCGGCGTGCCCGATCGATGCCCGACGATCTCAGCCCACTCGAGGAGCTCCCCCCGCTCGATCATCGCGTCGAAGACGTCGTCGGTGACGAACGTGTAGTCGACGCCGTCGATCTCGCCGGGACGCGCACCGCGGGTGGTGGCCGAGACCGAGAGTCGGAGCGAAGGGTCGATCGCCAAGAGCCGCTTGATGACGCTGCCTTTGCCGACCCCAGAGGGGCCTGCGATGACGATCAGCTTGCCGCGGCGCGTTGCCAGGGCGCCGTTACTTCTTGAACTTGTCGAGCAGCTGCTCGCGCTGTTTGGCGCCCAGGCCACGCACGCGACGGCTCGCGGAGATGTCGAGCTCTTCCATCAGCTTCTGCGCCCGGACCTTGCCGACGCCGGGAAGGGACTCGAGCACGTTCGACACCTTCATCTTGCCGACGATGTCGTCACCTGACCTGGCGAGCACGTCCTTCAGCGACCTGGTGCCGGCCTTCAGCTCACCTTTGAGCTCCGCGCGCTTCTTGCGGGCGACGGCAGCTTTCGCGAGGGCTTGCTGCCGCTGCTCCGGGGTCAGGGTGGGTAGCGCCATCACGGTGCTCCTTTTCTCAGGTGCGTCGGGTCGTGAACGCCGGGGAGTATACGCACCCCGTCGGACCGCGGACAACGCGGGTACCGCGCGCTGCCTGCGGTTTTGTCCTCGCGTGGCCCCTCATGGAATGTCACGGAGGATGCTGCGTGCGACCCCGGCAGGGTCGGAAGCACCGGTGATCGGACGCCCGACGACGAGGTAGTCGGCCCCCCGCTCGATCGCCTCGCCGGGGGTAAGCACCCGCACCTGGTCGTCCCCGTTCGAGCCGGCGGGCCTGATCCCCGGCACCACGAGACAGAAGCCGTCACCGCACACCGCACGCACATCGCGCACGTCGTCGCCGGACACGACGACGCCGTCGAGCCCCGCGGCCTTCGCTTCGAACGCGAGCGAGGCGGGGCTCGCGAGATCCTCGCCGCCTTGAGACGAGAGGACCGTCACCGCCAGCACGAGAGGCATCGAGCACCCCGCCTCGCTCGATCCTCGCGCGGCGCCCTCGAGGGCCGCGCGCATCATCGCGTCGCCGCCGAGCGCGTGGACATTCAGCATGTCGATGCCCAGACGCGCGATGTTCGCCGCCGCCCGCTCGACCGTGCTGGGGATGTCGTGGAGCTTCGAGTCGACGAAGAGGCGCCCGTGTGTTGCCATGCGCCGCACCGCTTCCGGGCCGTACGCCCAGAAGAGCTCGAGCCCGATCTTCAGCATGCCGACGTGGGGCGCCAGGGTGGCGGCGAGCCGCTCGGCCTCCTCGATACGGGAGACGTCGAGCGCCACGATCAGCGGGTTCTCCGGCCGTGGGATCACGACCCCGCCCCTTCGTCCTCGGCCGATCCGAACGACGCGGGCACGCGGAGCCGTCCGCGGATATCGGCGGGAGACGCCAGACCCTTGGCCTTGAGGTACCGGACGACACCCTGGGCGATCTCGACGGGTGCCGCGGGATCGACGAGCACGGCCGTCCCGACCTGCACGGCCCACGCCCCCGCCAGCATCGCCTCGACCGCGTCCTCGCCCGACCGGATCCCGCCGACCGCGACGATCGGCACGTCGGGCACTGCGCGTGCCACGTCGAAGACGGCCCGGAGCATGATCGGCTTGATAGCTGGACCGCTCAGCCAGCCCGTGACGCCGCCGAGCCCCGGGCGAAGGCGATCGGCTTGGACGGACAGCGCTGGCGGCGGTCCCCCGAGGACCAGGCCATGCGCGCCCGCCCGGATCGCGCCTCGCGACAGCTCGATGATCTCGCTGGCCCACAGCGGGATCTTCGCGAACACCGGGACCAACGACATCCGCGCGACCGCGCCGACGATCTCGACCGCTCGATCCACGTGCAGCCCGAGGATGTCTCGCCCGACCTCGCGATCCGGAGCCGACAGGTTGACCTCGATCGCCGCCACCTCGGAGCGCCCCTGCAGGGTCCCCGTCAGCCGGACGAACTCCTCGAGTGAGCCACCGGAGATCGAGACGATCGCATGCACCGCGCGCGCGAGTCGCGGCAGTTCCTCGGCGACGAACGCATCGACCCCGGGGTTCTGCAGGCCCGTCGACCAGACCGCGCCCGAGGCCGACTCGGCGATCCGCGGGGTCGGCGTTCCGCGCTCGGGCTCCAGCGTGATGCTGCGGCTGACGACGGCACCGACCTTGTGCAGGTCGACCAGGCCACCCAGCTCCCTCCCCGTGCCCGCACACCCCGCGGCGACCACGACCGGGGTGGGCAGCACGAGCCCGGCCCCCAGGTCCACGGCGAGGGTTCGCCTTACCCCGGCCAAGAGCGCACCACCGGCAGTCCCTCGGGCGGGGTCGGCAGCATCGTCGGCGCTTCGGAGAGCCACCGGTCCCACAGCACCCTGGCCGGGTTGAACACCGGCCCGTCGACGCACGCACGCAGGTGGTCGTACCCGGTTCCGTCCTTGCGCGCCACCGGCACGACGCACGTCTGGCACAGCCCATACCCGCAGCCCATCCGCTCCTCGATCGAGACCTGCGCGGGGAGCTTGCGCTCGCGACAGAACGCCGCGAGTCGTTCCAGGGTCGCGGGCGGCGCCGCGGCATAGACGACCTCGGTGCCGGTGCGATCGACCATCGCCGGCAGCGCGTCGAGTACCCCGCCCGCGTCGCCGAGGCTTCCGTCGGCCGTCATGACCGCGACGGTCTGCGACAGACGCTTGGCCTCGATCGGCTTGAACACCCGCTCGAGGGTCTCGCCGCCGACCACCATGTCGACGCGCTTGCCGCGCGCGAGCAGCTCCTGCGCCAGGAAGTACAGCGAGGCCGCCCCGTGCCCCTCGGCGACGAGCAGGCAGTTCGTGAGCCGCTTCGGATACGCGAAGGCCTTGCCGAGTGGCCCGATCACCTCGAGGAACTCGTGCGCTTTCACGCCGGTGAGCCAGTCGGTTCCCGCGCCGGCCGGATCGACGACGAACTCGAGTGTCCCCGCCCAGCCGCCACGCCGTGAAGCTTGGTGCACCGCGAAGTGGCGCCGCAGCAGGAACTCGCGGGCCTCAGGCATCTTGATCGCGAGGAACTGACCGGGGCGCGCCTTCTCGGCGATCTCCGGCGCCACGAGCGTGATCGCGTGATACACGCCAAGCTTGCGCGTCGAGAGCACCTCGGCCCGCACCTGCTTCACGGCGACTCTCCCACGCTGACGACGGCGGCCTCGTCGAAGGTCAAGCGCACCTGGATCGGCTCGGTCAGCGACCGCGCGTGATGTTCCTGGATCGACCAGGGCTCGGTCGGGTCCCCTCGGAGCGCCTCGATGCCGCGCACGGCGGCGAACACACCCGGCAGGGTCGTGATGCACGGCACGCCGGCCGTGGCCGCCGCGGTCCGGATGAAGTAGCCGTCGGTGCGCGCCCCGCGTCCGAAGGGAGTGTTCACGACGAGATCGATGCGTCCTCCCCTGATCAACTCGGCGACGTTGCGTTCGCCTTCGCTCACCTTCGCGACCCGCTCCACGGCGATCCCGGCTCGCTGCAGTACGCCCGCCGTGCCACCGGTCGCGAGCAACCGGAACCCCATGTCCGCGAGCCGCTTCGCGGGGAACACGATGGCACGCTTGTCGCGGTTCGCCACGCTCACGAAGACGGTGCCTTCCGTCGGCAAGGCGTGGCCCGCCGCGACCATCGCCTTCGCAAGCGCCATGCCCGAGTCGGCGTCGACCCCCATCACCTCGCCCGTGGATTTCATCTCGGGTCCGAGCACGGTGTCGACGCCGGGGAACCGCCCGAACGGCAGGACCGCGGCCTTCACGCTCGTATACGGGAGGTGCCGGTAATGGTGCGCGTCTGCCGGCAGCACCCCGTCGACGGCCAGCTGCGCGAGCGAGCGCCCGGCCAGCACGAGCGTGGCCACGCGGGCGAGCGAGACCCCGATCACCTTCGAGACGAACGGCACGGTCCGCGAGGCACGGGGGTTCGCCTCGATCACCCAGATCCGCTCGTCCTTCACGGCCAACTGAAGGTTCAACAGGCCGATCACCCCGAGCCGCCGCGCGAGCCGCCGCGTGATGTCTTCGATCACGTCGAGCTCTTCGTCGCTCAGCGTGGCGGGAGGGATCTGGCACGACGAATCGCCCGAGTGCACCCCGGCCTCCTCGATGTGCTCCATCACGGCGCCCACGAAGACGTCGTTCCCGTCGCACACGGCGTCGACGTCGACCTCGATCGCGCCCTCCAGGAAGCGGTCGATCAGCACCGGGTGGTCGGGCGAGGCCTCGGAGGCGGTTCGCACGAACAACTCGAGATCGTCCTCGTCGTACACGATCTCCATGGCGCGCCCGCCGAGCACGTACGAGGGCCGCACGACGACCGGATAGCCGATCTGGGAGGCGATCGCGCGCGCCTCTTCCATCGTTCGCGCCTCGCCGTGGGGCGGAGCCGGGATCTCGAGCTCGTCCAGGATGCGGGCGAACTTCCCGCGATCCTCTGCCAGATCGATCGCGTCGGGCGACGAGCCCAGGATCGTGAAGCCTTCCTCTTGGAGGATCCGAGCGAGCCGGAGCGGCGTCTGGCCCCCCAACTGCGCGATCACCCCAATCGGCTGCTCCGCGTGGCAGACCGCCAGGACATCCTCGGGCGTCAGCGGCTCGAAGTACAGACGGCTCGACGTGTCGTAGTCCGTCGAGACGGTCTCGGGGTTCGAGTTCACCATCACCGACTCGTAGCCTGCTTCTTCCAGCGCGAAGGCGGCGTGCACGCACGCGTAGTCGAACTCGATCCCCTGGCCGATCCGGTTCGGTCCTGCGCCCAAGATCACCACCCGGGGGCGTGCGGTCACCACCACCTCGGACTCCTCCTCGTAGGTCGAGTAGAAGTACGGCGTGCGGGCCGGGAACTCGCCCCCGCACGTGTCGACGGTCTTGAACACCGCCTCGACGCCGAGCGCCTCGCGATGGCGACGCACGGCGGCCTCCGTCGCACCGCTCAGCAGCGCCAGGCGAGCGTCGGACATCCCGAGCCGCTTCGCGTCGCGGAGCTCGGTGGCGGACAAGGTCGACAACGGCCGTCCGCGCAGCACCATCGCCTCCTCGACCACCTCGGCGATCTGGTCGATGAACCACGGGTCGATCCCCGACGCGGCCGCGATCTGCTCGACGCTCAGCCCAGCGTGCAACGCCCGCTCGACGAGGTGCAGCCGCACCTCGGTACCGTCCCGCAAGGCGGTGAGCAGATCGGCCTCGAAACCCGCCAGGTACTCCCCGCCGAGGTCGAACCCGCGCTTCTCCATCCCGCGGAGCGCCTTGCCCAGCGACTCCTTGAACGTGCGCCCGATCGCCATGACCTCTCCTACGGACTTCATCGTCGAGGTGAGACGCGGATCGGCATCGACGAACTTCTCGAACGCGAACCGCGGGATCTTCACAACCACGTAGTCGAGGGTCGGCTCGAACGAA
>JBDTNY010000057.1:0-5543 GCA_039933515.1 Actinomycetota bacterium | reverse complement strand
CCCGGGAGAGTTCCGACTTGCCCGCGCTCGCCACGCCCAGCTGGAGGAAGAGCGTGCCGTAGAGCGGCCCGCTGGCGCCCCCCACCGTGGAGACGAGTGTCATCCCCACGGTCTTGAGCAGGGCGCCGACGTCGCCGTTGGGCTGCGCATCGAGCTTGCCGAGCACGGCCTGCATCCCGCGGTCCATGTTGATCCCGTGGTCCGCGTCGCCGATCGCCGAGTCGAGCTCGGTGAGGTAGGACTTCTGCTCGGCCATCGTGGCCGCGAAGACCCTCACCCACTCGAGGACGTCGGTGTACGGGATGCCCGACTCGGTCATGCCCCCTCAGACCCCCCAGCGGAGCCCTGCGGTCTTCACCGGTGCGTCCCACAGCTTCGTGAAGTCCTCGTTCAGCTTCAGGAGCGTGATCGAGCAGCCGGCCATATCGAGCGACGTGATGTAGGAGCCGATCAGGTTGCGCGTGATCGTGATCCCGCGCCCCTTCAGGAACTTGTTCAGCTCGTTGAACACCACGTACAGCTCGATCAGGGGCGTGCCGCCCATGCCGTTGACGAACGCGAGGACGTTGTCGCCGCTCGAGAAGGGGAGGTCGTCGACGACCGCGGTGGCCATCATCTCCACGATCTCGGAGGCGGGCTTCATCTTCATGCGCTCGCGGCCGGGCTCGCCGTGGATCCCGACGCCCATCTCGATCTCGTCCTCGCCGAGCTCGAACGTCGGCTTGCCGGCAGCCGGCACGGTGCACGACGTGAGCGCCATCCCCATCGTGCGGGCGTTCGCGTTCACGTCTCGGCAGATGTCGGCGACCACCTTGAGGTCGCGGCCCTCATCGGCCGCCGCGCCGGCGATCTTCTCGATGAGCACCGTCGCCCCCACGCCGCGCCGTCCGGCCGTGTACAAGGAGTCCTGCACGGCCACGTCATCGTCGACGAGGACCGACTCGACCTCGGTGCCCTCGGCTCGGCAGAGCTCGGCCGCCATCTCGAAGTTCATGACGTCGCCGGTGTAGTTCTTGACCAGGTGGATGACTCCGGCGCCGCCGTCGACGGCCTTGGTCGCGACCTCCATCTGGTCGGGGGTCGGCGAGGTGAAGACCTCGCCCGGGCAGGCGGCATCGAGCATGCCCTTGCCCACGAACCCTCCGTGCATCGGCTCGTGACCCGAGCCCCCGCCCGAGACGAGCGCCACCTTGCCCTTGACCGGGGCGTCGGCGCGCACGATCACGTACGGGTCGTACATCACCCGTACGAGGTCGGGATGCGCCGCCTCGATCCCCTGGAGCTCCTCGCGAACCACGTTCGCGGGGTCGTTGATCAGCTTCTTCATCAGCGTTGCCTCCTCGGCGGGGCCCCGCGGGCATGCGGGCCCCGCCCTCGATGAAGCGGGGGGTTGAACGGTCGCTACATGTCGAACGCGGCCTTGGCGAGCAGAGCTCCGGCGACGCCCCCGATGATGGGGCCGACCACCGGGATCCACGAGTACGCCCAGTCCGAGCTGCCCTTGCCGGGGATCGGCAGCAGCTGGTGGATGATGCGCGGCCCCAGGTCACGTGCGGGGTTGATCGCGTAGCCCGTGGGTCCACCGAGCGACATACCGATCACGAGCACGAGCAGGCCGACGGGGAACGCCCCCGTGGCGAGCGCGCCGGAGATCAGCTGGTCGCCCATCGCGAGCCCGGAGATCGCGAGGATCCCGAACACGAGCATCGCGGTGCCGATGATCTCGGTGATCAGGTTGGCGGGGGTGTTGCGGATCGCGGGGCCGGTCGAGAAGACCGCGAGCTTGAGGCCCTGGTCTTCGGTCTCGCCCCAGTGCGCCAGGTAGGACAGGTACACCAAGATCGCGCCGATGAACGCGCCCAGGAACTGGCCGGCGATCAACGTCGGGACGTCGCCCCACTTGACGAGGTCGATCGAGGCGAGCCCGATCGTGACGGCGGGGTTCAGGTGCGCGACGCCGCCGGTGACCGCCAGGCTCGCGAGCACGCCGGCGAACACGGCCATGCCCCACGCCCAGGTGATGACGATCCAACCGCCGTTCTGGGACTTGGACCTGTTCAGCAATACGCCGGCGACGACCCCGTCGCCGAGCAAGATCAGCACCGCGGTGCCGACCACTTCTCCGAGGAACATCCGGTAACCACCCCTCTCTTGGTCACGGGCGCCCCGGATCGGTGCGCCTCCCGTGTCGCTTTCTAGACAACCGCCCCGAGCTGAGGCTCGTCAATGGTTCGTACGGGCCGTACTCTGTTCGGCATGGCCGAACCAGCGACCTCCGTCGATGCGGCCCTCATCCGGCGCTGGATCCGCGACGCCGCCGACGAGATCGCGGCCAATCGCGACTACCTGACCCAGCTCGACGCCGCGATCGGCGACGCCGACCACGGCATCAACATGGACCGCGGGTTCTCCGCGGTCGTGAGCGACCTGGCGGCGGCCGACGCCCTGGGCCCGGGCGAGCTGCTCTCGCGCGCCGGCAGCACGCTCGTGAACCGGGTGGGCGGCGCGGCGGGGCCCCTGTTCGGCAGCTGGTTGCGTGACGCCGGCGCCGCCATGGGCGACGGCGCCTCGGTCGACGCGGAGGACGTGCTCCGCGCGCTCCGCGCCGGGCTTGCTGCGGTCCAGAGGCTCGGCGCGGCGGTCGAGGGCGACAAGACGATCGTCGACGCGTTCGTGCCGGCGCTCGCCGGGTTCGAGAAGGAGGTCCGGAACGGGGGTTCGCTGAGCGCGGCCGCCACGCGCGCCGCCGAAGCCGCCCGCGAAGGAGCCCGGGCGACGATCCCGATGGAGGCGCGGAAGGGCCGGGCGTCGTACCTGGGCCCGCGGAGCGTGGGGCACCAGGATCCGGGCGCGACGTCGACCGCGCTGCTGTTCGCGGTCTTCGCCCGGGTCGCAGGGCGATCGGGATGAGCTCGGTGGCGAGCTCGCCCGAGCGCCGGGGCACGATCCAGTCGGTCGAGCGCGCCGCGCGGATCCTGAAGGTGCTCGCGCGCGGCTCGTCGCGCCTGGGCGTCACCGAGATCGCGGACCAGCTCGGCCTCGCGAAGGGCACGGCCTACGGCCTGCTCCGCACGCTCGAGGCGCAGGGCATGGTCGAGCAGGACCCCGACACCGACAAGTACCGTCTGGGACCCGCGATGCTGCAGCTCGGGAACGCGTTCTTGGACAACCACGAGCTGCGCGGGCGCGCGGTCCTGTGGGCGGACTCGCTGGCCTCGCGCGTCGGCGAGACCGTACGCGTGGGCGTGCTGAACGGGTCGACCATCCTGATCGTGCACCACGTGTTCCGCCCGGACAACTCGGTGCAGATCCTGGAGGTGGGGGCCTCGATCCCGTGGCACGCGTGCGCGCTCGGCCGCGCGATCGTGGCGTACCTGAGCGAAGTGGAGATCGCGACGCTCTTGGCCGACGGGCCACTCGTACCCCTGACCGGACGGACGTTGGTGGAGCCCGACGCGCTCGAGGCGGCCCTGATCGAGGTGGCGACGCGGGGCGTGGCCGTCGAGCACCAGGAGGCGATCGTCGGCGAGGCCGAGATCGCGGCGCCGGTCTTCGACCACCGCGGGCGCCCGGTGGGCGCGATCGGCGTGGTGGGACCGGAGGAAAGGCTGCACCCCGACGGCGCGTCGTCCTCGCTCGTGGCGGCGGTCAAGGAGACCGGGCGCGGGCTCTCGCGCGACATGGGCGCCGGGCGGCTCGCCGCGCGCGGATAGGGTCGGGGGATGGCCGACGTCCCGCGCTTCGTGACCCTCGACGACTTCGAGCCCGAGGCACGGGCGACACTCCCCTCCGACGTCTACGACTACTTCGCGGGCGGGGCCGGCGACGAGTGGACGATGGCCCAGAACCGGCGGGCGTTCGACCGGTTCGTGCTGCGCCCGCGGGTGCTGCGGGGCGCGTCGTCGCCCGACCCGTCGGTGAACGTGCTGGGGGCGTCGCTGTCGTTCCCGGTGCTGGTGGCGCCCTGGGCGTTCCAGGGGCTCGCCCACGCCGACGGCGAGGTGGGGACCGCGCGCGCCGCGGCCGCCGAGGGCTCGCTGATTGTGGTGTCGTCGACAGCGGTGGATCGGCTCTCGGAGATCGCGGCGGCCTCCGACGGGCCGAAGTGGTGGCAGCTCTACGTGTTCACCGACCGCGGGCGCACACGCGACATGCTGCAGCGCGCGGCGGCGAGTGGCTACTCGGCGGTGATGTGGACGGTGGACACGCCGGTGCTGGGCGTGCGGCACCGCGACACGCGCAGCGGCTTCCAGCTGCCGGTGGGCGTGCACGGCGACCTGGTGATCGACCCGTCGCTGACCTGGGACGACCTCGGGTGGATCCGGGAGGCGTGTTCTGGGTTGCCGGTGCTGGCCAAGGGCGTGATGACGGCGGAGGACGCGCTCGTGGCGCTGTCGTGCGGCGTGGACGGCGTCGTGGTGTCGAACCACGGCGGCCGGCAGCTGGACGGATCGGCGGCGACGCTCTCCGTGCTCTCCGAGGTGGTGGCGGCGGTGGACGCCGCCGTGCCGGTGCTCGTCGACGGCGGCGTGCGGCGGGGGAGCGACGTGCTGAAGGCCCTGGCGCTGGGTGCGGCGGCTGTCATGGTGGGGCGCCCGATGGTGTGGGCGCTGGCGGCCGGCGGCTCTGAAGGAGTGGCGACGGCGCTGCGGATGCTGCGCGCGGAGCTGATCAACGCGATGTCGATCGCGGGCTGCCGGTCCGTGGCCGAGATCGACGGGACGCTGGTGGGGCGGGCCCCGCGGTAGGGACCTCTATCGAACTAGCTGCTGACGGTGACCGTGATCTGGTTCGAGGCGCTCGCCTTGCAGACCCACTGATAGGGGTGTGTGCCGCCAGTTCTCCCGGCGAACCTCACCTGCCATGTGGCCGTCACCGTGGGGCGCCGCGAGAAGCTGAACGTGCCCGTCGCGCTCGTCTTCTTCGTCTTTACGGCCCTGTGCCCCCGGTAGAGCGTGACGGGGGTGTACCGATAGCACTTGGCGAACGAACTCGTCAGCTTCCCGCTCAGGTTGACCGCCTGGCCCCTGTGGATGGACGTGCGGTTCGCGCTGAGGCTGATGGACGTCGAGTGGGTCGTGGCCGCCAAGGCGGTCCCGCCGAACAGTCCGAGCGCAAGAACGAGCGCCAACACTTGCTTCACGATGCGAGTCACGTTCGCCCTCCTCGGGCAGGTCGTGCACGGGGGAACACTCGTCCCTACTTTACCTGAGCCGATGCGCGGGACGCAAACCCCCGCCCCAGGGAGTGGGTAAGGTTCGCTTGTGTTGAAGCGCCGCGACGGGATGAGAGAGGGGCCCAGGAAGCGCTCGCGCTGGCTCCCTCGCATCATCGGCGTCGTGCTGCTCCTGCTGGTCATCGACACCATCTGGTGGGCCACCTCGGCCACGAGAGACCTTCGGAGCGCCCGTGACCAGCTGACGTGGGGCGGCGACCTGCTGGTCGCAGGGGACGTGTCCGGAGCTCAGGCGGCGTTCGCCCAGGCATCGGCCCTGGCCCGCGATGCCATCGGCTACTTCAGCCACCCCGCTGCGAGATCGGCA
>JBDTNY010000056.1:0-3846 GCA_039933515.1 Actinomycetota bacterium | reverse complement strand
GGGCTTCTTGGTGGCGGCGGGCTTCTTGGTGGCGGTGGGCTTCTTGGTGGCGGCGGGCTTCGATGCCGGCGCCGTGACCTCTGGCTTGGGCTCGCGCGGCGCACGCACCTTGAGCTCGGGGAGTCCTTCCCACATCGGGGGCTGGCCCAGCGTGTACGGAGTTGGCCGCTGCGCGGCGTGCGGGTGCTCGGGGCCGACGACCACGTGCAGCTTCTTGATCATCGCGCGACCGAGGCGGTTCTTGGGCAGCATCCCCCGGATGGCCTTCTCGACCACGAACGCGGGCTTGTCGGCCATCAGGTCGCCGTAGCGCGTCGACGTGATGCCGCCAGGGTAGCCGGAGTGTCGGTGCGCGAACTTCTTCAGCTCCTTGCCACCGGTCAACTCGACCCGCTCGGCGTTGATCACGATCACGTGGTCGCCGCAGTCCATGTGGGGAGCGAAGATCGGCTTGTGCTTGCCCCGCAGGATCGCAGCGACCTCCGAGGCGACCCGACCCAGCACCAAGCCGCCGGCGTCGACGACGTACCAGCTGCGCTCGATGTGCTCAGGCTTCGGAGAGTAAGTCTTCATGCGCGGAGTTGTGGGCCAGGGTCGGAGGCCGACGCACCAGGGTACCGGGCGGCCCGCAGGAGCGTCAAAACGCGTAGGCTCCCCCCTTGCTTGCTAACACCGCAGGACACACTATGCGGGCAGGGAGACGCCCGGGATAGAGGCGTCGGAGAAGGGGGATCGATGAAGGACGGAACGAAGAAGCGTCGGCTGGTAGCCGCCGGCGCGATCGCGCTGGCGTTCGGCCTGGTCTCGGCGTGCAGCAGTGACAGCAGCAGCAGCACGACGACGCCAGCCGCGACGACGCCGGCCGCGACGACGAGTAGTGCCAGCGGAAGCAGCACCGTCGCCATCACGCTGCAGGAATTCGCGGTCTCGGCGGCGCCGGCCACGGCGCCGGCCGGCTCGGTGACGTTCGACGTGACGAACAACGGCCCGAAGGACACCCACGAATTCGTGGTCTTCAAGACCGACCTCGGACCGACCGAGCTGCCGGTCGACGACAAGGGCGCAGTGGTTGAGGACGGGGCAGGCGTGGAGCACATCGACGAGATCGAGGACATCACCGTCGGCTCCACCAAGACGCTCACCCTGGATCTCGCGGCGGGCAACTACGTCTTGATCTGCAACATCTACGAGAAGAGTGATCAGACGGCCCACTACTCCGAGGGGATGCGCATCGGCTTCACGGTCGAGTAACGAACGCGGCACGAGCCGGGGGCGGTCACACCCCCGGCTTGACCGCCCGAACGATCGCGCCGTGCATGCCGTCGGTCAGCTCGTGTGTGGCGTTGACGCCGATCTCCACGAACCCCGCGTCTGCGAGCAGCGCTCGGTACTCGGCGAAGGTCATCGCGCCGGCGATGCACCCCACGAACGACCCACGCTCGGCTCGATCGGCCGGCGTAAGATGGTCGTCCGCGACGACGTCGCTAACGCCCACACGGCCGCCCGGGCGCAACACGCGCGCGATCTCACCGACCACCGCGGCCTTGTCCGTCGAGAGGTTGATCACGCAGTTCGATATCACGACGTCGACGCTCTCATCGGTCAGCGGGATCGCCTCGATGTATCCCCGCAGGAACTCCACGTTCGTGGCGCCGGCCTTCGCGGCATTCTCGTTGGCCAGGGCGAGCATCTCACCGGTCATGTCGAGGCCGTACACCTTACCGGTGGGCCCGACCCGGCGGGCCGACAGCAACACGTCGATCCCGCCGCCCGACCCCAGATCGAGGACGGTGTCGCCCGCTCGCAGCTCAGCCACCGCGGTGGGGTTGCCGCACCCCATGCTCGCCAGCACCGCCGTGTCCGGCAGGTCCTCGCGCTGGTCCAAGTCGTACAGCGTGCGCCCGATCCCGTCCTCGGGGGCGCAGCCCATCGATCCGGAGGGGCCGCAACATGTTTCGTCCCCTCGATCGTCGGCCGCCTTCCCTTCGTGCACCACCAGGGCCGCGGCCGCGTAGCGCTGCCGCACCTGTTCCCGGAGCTCGGTCATCGTCATCCCTTTCCTTCGAACCTGAGCACGTCGCCCAGCCGGGCGGCGGCCTCGCGGTTGAGCGAGTAGTACACCCAGACTCCGCGCTTGTCCCGATCCAGGAGCCCGGCTTCGTACAGCTTGTTCAGGTGGAAGCTCACGGTGGCCTGCGAGAGCCCGAGGGGTTCTTCAAGGTCGCAGCCGCACACCGACTCGCCGCTCGTGGCGAGCACGTTCACGATCCGGATTCGGTGCGGGTCCGCGAGCGCCTTGAAGAGCCTCGCGGTGGTTCCGGCCTCCTCCGCGGTGAGACCAGCCTCGGCGACCGGTGTGCAGCAGCGTGCCGCCGGCAGGGCCATCCCCAACTCACGCACCGGACTCATCGTCTCCGCCTCTCGATCCTCCATCGATGTTCATCGATCTATCATCCTGACACAGATATCGACGAACGTCGATTTCTCCTCCCGAGAGGCAGGCGTCGGGGTCGCGTCAGGGGAATGCTCGCTGGCCGTACCGCACCCGTTCCAAGACGAGGCCGTGCGCGGGAGCGAGGTTGGCCGTCCCGGTGCGGCTCCGGTTCGCCAGAAGCGTCGCCACGTCGTCGGGCCGGAGCCTGCCATCGCCCACCCGGACCAGCGTACCGGTGAGCGCCCGCACCATCTGGTGCAGGAAGGCATTCGCCCGGAACCCCAACTCCACGTGGTCGCCCGACGCCGCCACGGTGAGCCGCTGAAGATCACGCACCACCGCCCGCCCGGCTCCGGGGTGGCGGCAGAACGACGTGAAGTCGTGCTCTCCTTGGAGGTGGTAAGCCGCCCGCCGCATCGACGCGATATCGAGGCTCCCGGCCCGATGCCAGGTGAAGCGCGCCGTGAATGGATCGAACACCTCGGCGGTATCGATCCGGTACCGATACTCGCGCGCGCTCGCCGAGAATCTCGCGTCGAACGAGGGCGGCGCGTCGGACGCCCGGATACACGCGATCTCGGGCGCCAGCCTGCCGTTGATCGCGGCTCGGAGCTTGTGGACGGGGAGATCGCGGGTCGTTCGCAACGACGCCACCTGTCCGCGCGCGTGGACACCGGCGTCAGTGCGACCCGCGACCCTCAGGATCACGCCCTCGTTGAGCACCTCGCTCAGCACCGCGGTGAGTTCACCTTGCACGGTCCTGATCTCAGGATCGCGCTGTGCCGCCCACCCGCGGAATCCGGTCCCGTCGTACGCCAGGAGCAGCCGGATCGTCCTCATGGCCGGAGTCTAGGCGGGCCGGAGATCGGCCGGAGGACCGAATGCCGGAGATGGCGACGAGGCCGGGGCGCGAGCCCCGGCCTCGGCGGTACCTCCTTCGGAGCGCGCGCTAGTTGCCGCGCTCCACGAGCTCGATGCGCGCCATCGGAGCGGCGTCGCCCTTGCGGGGCCCGAGCTTCATGATGCGCGTGTAGCCGCCGTGCCGGTCGGTGAAGCGGGGACCGATCTCGTGGAACAGGCGTGCCACCACGTCGCGATCGGGGATGTCCTTGAGGACCTCCCGCCTGGCGGCGAGATCGCCTTTCTTCGCCTTCGTGATCAGCTTCTCGGCATAGGGGCGCAGCGCCTTGGCTTTCGCCTCGGTCGTGTTGATGGCCTCGTGCGTGAAGAGCTGAGAGGCAAGGCCGGACAGCAGCAGCCGCTGATGCGCCGGGTTCGATCCAAGCCTGGCCCCCTTCTTGGGCGTGGGCACCGGTTACTCCTCTCGCAGTCCGAGACCGAGCTCCTCGAGCTTGGTCTTCACCTCGTCGATCGACTTCTGACCGAAGTTGCGGATGTCCATGAGCTCGGAC
>JBDTNY010000055.1:0-6625 GCA_039933515.1 Actinomycetota bacterium | reverse complement strand
ACCGCGTAGGGCACGAACTCGCCCTTCAGCGCGAGCCGGACCATCTCGGCGACGGTGGTGCCGGCCTTGTCCTGTGCCTCCTTCGTCGAGGCGCCGAGGTGCGGCGTCACGACGACGTTGTCGAGCTCGAACAGGGGGCTGTCGGTGGTGGGCTCGGTTGCGAACACGTCGAGCGCGGCACCGCCGAGGTGCCCCGACTCGAGCGCTTTCACGAGCGCGGCCTCGTCCACGAGGCCGCCGCGGGCGGTGTTCACGAGCCGCGCGCCCCGCTTCATCAGCCCCAGCTCGTGCTCGCCGATCAGACCCTCGGTCTCGGGTGTGCGCGGGAGGTGGATCGAGACGAAGTCAGCCTGCACGAGCAGCGCCTCGAGGGTGGGCATCACGTCGACGCCCATGTCCTTGGCGCGGTCGGCGCTCACGTAGGGGTCGAACGCGATCACGCGCATGCCGAACCCGGCCGCGCGCGTCGCCACGAGCCCGCCGACACGGCCCAGCCCCACGAGCCCGATCGTCTTGCCGGCGAGCTCCACGCCCTCCCACTTCGAGCGCTCCCACGCACCCTGTTTCAGCGCGGCGTTCGCCTGCGGGATGTTGCGGGCCTGCGCGAGCAGCAGCGCCATGGCCTGCTCGGCCGCGCTGATGATGTTGGACTGGGGGGCGTTGACGACCATCACGCCGCGGCGGGTGGCGGCGTCGACGTCGACGTTGTCCAGGCCGATCCCCGCCCGCGCCACCACCTTGAGGTTCGCGGCGGCATCGAAGATCTCGGCGGTGACCTGAGTCGCACTGCGGATCACGAGGGCGTCGTAGGGGCCGATCTCGGCCGCGAGCGTGCCGTCGCTCGCGAGGTCGGTGCGCACGTCGACCCGGAAGTCCGTCTCCAGCAGCTCGAGCCCCTGGGCGGAGAGCGGTTCGGTGACGAGGACGCGCACGCTTACCGGGACTCCATGAACACGGTCTCGGCCGCCGCGACTGCCGCCCCGCGCTTCACCGGGTGGGCGAGCTTCTCGAGGGTCATCTCGAGCGCCGCGAGCCCGCGGATGATGTCGAGCTCGCTGAAGTAGCCGAAGTGCCCGATCCGGAAGACCTTGCCTTTCAGCGGACCCTGGCCGGGCGCGAGCACGCAGCCCCAGTCGGCACGGATCGTGTCGCTGATCGTGTCGGCGTCGGCGGCTTCAGGCGCGCGGATCGCCGTGACGGTCCAGTTGTCCTCCAGCCCTTCGCCGAACAGGTCGAGGCCCAGGGCCTTCACGCCCTCCTTGACTGCCCTGGAGAGCATCCGGTGCCGGGCGAGCGCGACGTCGACCCCGTCTTGGAAGTAGAGCCGGAGCGCGGCCTGCAGCCCTTGCATCACGCTGATCGCCGGCGTCCAAGGGTTCTCGGGGTTGGGCAGGTCGGCGAAGCGCTTGTAGATCCGCCAGTCGAAGTAGAACCGCGGGTTCGTGGCGGCCTCGCAGGCCGCCCATGCGCGGTCGCTGATCGCGACGAACGCGATCCCCGGGCTCGCCGAGAGCGCCTTCTGCGAGCCCCCCACGGCCACGTCGATCCCCCACGCGTCGAACTCGAAGGGCACCGCGCCGAGCGAGGACACCGCGTCGACGACGACGAGCGCGCCGGCGTCGCGGGCCACGCGCGCGAGCTGTTCGATCGGCTGGATCACGCCGGTGGAGGTCTCGGACTGGGTGAGCAGCACCGCCTTGACGGGATGCTCGGCCAGCGCGACGGCCACCTCGTCTGGCTTGATCTTGGTCCCCCACTCGTACTCGATCGTGCGCACGGTCAGCCCGAACGCCTCGGCGAGCTGCCTGAAGCGATCCGCGAAGAACCCCGCGAGCGGCACGAACACCTCGTCACCGGGTGAGAAGAGGTTCTGGATCGTCGACTCGAGGCCACCGCTGCCCGACGACGTCATCAGCAACACGTCGGCGGTGTCGGTCCGATAGAGCCGCTTGAGGTCGTCGGTGACTTCGCGCATCAGGTTCCCGAAGCCCGGACCACGGTGGTACACGAGCGGACTGCCCTGAGCCAGCAGCACCTCGGGCGGGATCGGGGTGGGGCCTGGAGCCAGGATGATCTCGGGCCTGTCCACTGATCACTCCTCGACGGGGGTCCGCGGACGCCCCGGACGGGTCGGAACGGATCGGAGGTTTCAGCCTAGCAGTCACCCGACGACCCCCAGGGCGGGAAGGCTCTGCCACCCGCGAACGGCACGATTCCGCAATCCGGCCCCTAGGCCCGCGGCCGACGCGCCCTATCATCGGGCGGGCTCCTCGCGAGCTACGAGACCCATGGCGACGATCAGATTCCTGCTCAGGCGGTTCGCCGCCCAGCGCTTGCTGGGCGTTGCGGTCGTGGTCACCCTCGCGTTCTCGGTGGGAGTGCTCGTGGCGGGCCCCATCTACGCCGACGCGGCGCGCGAGGCGATCTTGTCCTCGGCGATCGAGGGCGCCGGCGTGAGCGTGGGGAACGCCCGCTTCTCCGTCTACGGGGACGCGGTCTTCGACTGGTCGGCGGCCGACGCGGCGGTGGGTGCCCAGGCGAACGACCTGCCGGTCGGCGACGTGGTCTCCCAGGCGCAGGCCACCGTGCGGCTGGGCGACACGCTCCAGTCGGTGCCGCTACTGTTCCGGGACGGGGCGTTCGGGCACCTGCCGTACGACGGGACGGTGCCCGCCGACGGCGAGGCGGCGATCGCGGCGGGCGCGGCCCGCACGCTTCACCTCCGGGCCGGCGACACCCTGAAAATCCTGGGTCCCACCGACGAGCCGATCACGTTGCGCATCTCGGCCACCTACGACACGCCCGCGCCCGGGGACCCGTTCTGGTTCGGAGCCCGTAACCCCTTCCCCGCACCCGACACCGAGGATCCCCCGCCCGTGATCGTCGACCGCGCGACGATGGCCGGGGCGGTCTCCGGCCTGGGGCTGTCCACCGAGTTCAGCTGGGACGTCTACCTGCAGATGCGGGACCTCCCGTACGAGGAGGCGACCACCGTCCCCGGCCGGCTCGCCGCGATGGCGGGGAGCCTGCGGTCCGAGGGAAGCTTGGCGCAGGTGCGGCTCGCCACAGGACTCGACACGCTGCTCCGGCTCGTGGACCAGCGCGTGGAGAACCTGCGGATCCCGATCCTGCTGGTGGTCTTCCAGATCGGAGCCGTGACGCTCGCGGTCCTCGCCGGCGTCGGGGCGCTGACGCTGACCCGCCAGACGTTCGAGCTCGCCGTGCTACACAGCCGCGGGTTCTCACGAAGGACGCTGCTGCTCGCGCAGTCGGTCCAAGCGCTGATCAGCGCGGCGATCGCATTCCCGATCGGCCTGGGGATCGGCCTGCTCCTCGCGCGACTGGCCGGCCGATCGAACGGCCCGACCCTGCCGGGGGTGCTGTTCCCGGTGCGGCTGACCCAGGTGGCCCTGATGCTCGGGGTGGGGACCGCGGCGGTGGGCGCGCTGATCCTGATCCTGCTCTCGGTCCCGGTCGTGAGCCGCACGGTGCTCGAGGAACGCCGGGCCGCCTCCCGCGAGGAACGGCCGCTGCTCGCGCGCATCCCGGTCGAGCTGTTCGTGATCCCGCTCGGCCTGTTCGCGTACCTGCAGCTCCGTGGAGGGACGAAGCCCGATCCGGGTTCGGGCACGATCGATCCACTCGTGCTCGCCGCGCCGACCCTCCTGTTGTTCGGAGCCTCGTTCCTCGCCCTTCGGCTCCTGCTCTTCGTGCTCCGGCGCCTGGACCGGCGGATCGGCCGGGCCCGGAGCCTGCCGCGCTACCTCGCGGGACGCCGGCTGGAACGCGCGCCGGGGACCGGGTTCGCCGCGGCGCTACTCCTGCTGCTCGCGATGGGCCTGCTGGTCGTCTCGACCTCGTACCGCGCGATCGTGCTCACGAACCACATCGACTCGGCGCACACCCAGATCGGCGGGGACTGGAACGTGACGGTCACGCCGCCGGTCCAGACGATCGCGGCGATCCGCGCCCTCCCCGCAACCATGACGCCCGTCGTGCGCACCGAGCCGAGCTTGAGCGGGGGCGCGTTCTCCCTCCCCCCCACGGCCCTCGGGATCGACCCTGCGTCCTACCTGGCCGGCGGATGGTGGCGCGGCGACTTCTCCGATAGCGATATCGAGACGATCCTCGCCGATCTGGGCGACGACGCCCTCGGGTCGAAGCTGCCCCCCGACGCCGCCACGCTGACGGTCGACCTCACCGTCCCGCGCGACGCCTCGGGGCTCGCCCTGCAGGCCACGACGATCGGCCCCGACGGCGCCATCGTGGCGAGCGATCCCGCGCCGCTCGACCTAGGCTCGGGCGCATACGATCTGCCCCTCGCCGGCGCGGATCGGCTCCTGTCGATCACGTTGCGGGCCGAGACCACGCTGGACCTCCCCTACGACCTGTCGATCGATGTGGACGGGGCGACGATCGACGGCGCCGCCGTGCCGATCTCGAGCTGGGCACCGCTGACCTGGCGGGGCAGCAACGGGACCTTGACCGCCGAGGGGGACGGCGTGCGGTACGACTTCTCCCCGGGCGCCGGCAACGTCGTGGGCGGCTTGGTGCCGACCGCGGAACCGCTGCCCGCGCTCGTGTCGGAGAGCGTGGCAGCCGCGCTCGGCCGGAGCTTCACGGTGACGATGGCCGGCCAGCAGATCGAGTTGCGGGTGGTCGCGACCGCGACCCAGTTCCCCTCGGTCGTGCCGAACGCGCCGTTCATCGTCGTGAGCGCCCCGTCCCTGCTGGAACGCCAGTTCGCGATCCCCGAGGCCGGCCTCACGCTCAGCGAGGTATGGGCGAACGGACCCGACGACCCGAGCGGCGCGCTCAAGGACCTGGGCTTCTTCACGGGCGAGGTGCAGGCCACCGCGCCGATCGAAGGGGTGCTCGCGCAGCTGCCGCAGTCCCTGGCGGTGGGCATGAACTTCACGGCCGCGGCAGGCGGACTCGGGCTCGTCGTGATCGGGGTGGCGGCCGGGTTGTACTTCGCGCAGAGGCGGCGCGACTACGAGTTCGCGGCCCTCCGCGCGATGGGGACCGAGGCGAGACAGATCCGCCGTACCTTGATCCTGGAGCAGTCGGGCCTGCTGGGGTTCGCGCTCGTGGCGGGATTCGCGATCGGCGTCGGCTTGCTGAGGCTCGTCATGCCCTATGTCGGCACGAGCCTGGGGGTCTCCTTCCCACCGCCGGTGCTGGTGATCGACTGGACCGCGCTCGGGGTGTCGGTCGCGGCGATCGTCGTGACCACCGGGCTCTCGCTGGCTGCGTCGATGCGCGTGCTGATGCGGTCCTCGGTGACCGGGGTCCTGCGGGGTGAGGCCGAATGACGATGGTGAGCCCCGAGTTCTTCGCCCCCACGGGGGCCGACGCCCTGATCCGCCTCCGGCACGTGTACAAGGTCTACCGGATCGCCGGGACGGGCGTGGTGGCGCTCGCCGGGATCGATCTGGACATCGCCCGAGGCGAGTTCCTGGCGGTGGTCGGGCCGAGCGGGTCGGGCAAGTCGACGATCCTGAATCTCGTCGGCGGGCTCGATCGTGCGTCGGCGGGCGCGGTCGATGTGGACGGCGAGGACCTCGGCCTGCGCTCGGACGATGAGCTCACGCGCTACCGCGCGGAGCGCGTAGGCTTCGTCTGGCAGGGGACGGCGCGCAACCTGGTTCCGTACCTCAGCGTGCGCGAGAACGTCCGGCTTCCCGGCACCATCCAGCAGAGCGTCGAACGGGCGCGGCAGCGAGGTGCCGACGACCTGCTCGACCTGGTGGGGCTCCGCGACCGCCGTCACCATCGGCCCGACATGCTGAGCGGCGGGGAGCAGCAGCGCGCGGCGATCGCCGTGGCGCTGGCGAACACCCCGCAGATCCTGCTCGCCGACGAGCCGACGGCCGAGCTCGACTCCGCGAGCGCCGCCACGGTGCTCTCGGCCTTCCGGGCAGTGAACCGGGAGTTCGGGGTGACGATCGTGATGGTCACGCACGACCTGGTGGCCGCTCGCGCGGCGGACCGGCGCATCCGGGTGCGTGACGGGCGCGTGCTGCACGAGGGCACCCCCGTCGCGCCGATCGGGGACGACGGCAAGGTGCGCCTGCCTGACGAGGCGGTGGCGGCGCTGGGCGACGGCGAGCTCGAGGCCGACGTGTCGACCGACGAGGTGCGGCTGCGCCGTAGGAGCGAGCCCGGTCATGCCTGAGCGCGCGGTCGTGCTGTCGGCCTCCGACGTGGTGCGGTCCTATACGGGAGCCCAGGGAGTGCTCGCGGTACGCGGGGCGTCGCTCTCCCTCGCCGAACGGGACTTCGTCGCGCTGATGGGCCCGAGCGGCTCGGGCAAGACCACGTTCATCGGCGTGATGAGTGGACTCGACGCGCCCGACCAGGGCGAGGTCAGGTGGCACGACGAGCCGATCGCGGCCATGTCGCGCGACCGGCGGCGCGAGCTGAGGCGGTCGCAGATGGGCGTCGTCTTCCAGTCGTTCGGGCTGTTGCCGACCCTGTCGGCCGTCGAGAACGTGGAGCTTCCCTTGCGGGTCTCGGGCGTCGAGCTCGGCGACGCACGCGAGCGCGCCTTGGGTTGGCTGGAGCGCCTCGGTCTGTCGGACCGGCTGGAGAACCGCACCTACGAGCTGAGCGCGGGGCAGCA
>JBDTNY010000054.1:0-3109 GCA_039933515.1 Actinomycetota bacterium | reverse complement strand
ACTGGAACCGCGTGCGGTTCAGCTTGCGCAGCCGATCGTGGATGTGGACAGGCAGACGGATCGAGCGGGAACGGTCGGCGATCGCGCGCGTGATGCCCTGGCGGATCCACCAGGTCGCGTACGTCGAGAACTTGAACCCACGGCGCCAGTCGAACAGCTCGACCGCACGCATCAGGCCGATGTTGCCCTCTTGGATCAGGTCGAGCAGCGGCAGACCCTGGCCCTGGTACTTGCGGGCCACGGACACCACCAGCCGGAGGTTGGCCATGATGAACCGCTGACGCGCGGCCTCGGCCTTCTTCACGTCCTGGCGGGCTTTGGCGATGCTCTTTTCGGACCGAAGACGTCCGGCACGGAGGCGTTCCTCCCCCTCCTTGCCGCGCTCGATGGTCATGGCGAGCTCGACCTCTTCCTCCTTCGTCAGCAGCGGCTCGCGGGCCGCCGCCTCAAGGTAGAGACGCAGGTCATCAGCGTCGTCGGTCCCAAGGGGACGCGCCGGCTCTGGCACTAGATATCACTCTCCTCCTCGAGGTCCTCCGGGCGCCGCGGGACGCGGCACATCTGGGTCCTCGGGAACTCGGGTTCCTCGGTTAGCGACGTAGGGGGGCCGGGCGCAGCGAGAAAACGCCTTGGCAGCCGCTTGTTGGCATGGTAAGGGGTCGCTTGTCCATTTGTAAAGCTCAGGGCGAGTAAAGGTCTTGTCACGACCCCTACTGACGGAACGACGAGTCTGTCGCTCACCCTGGCGCGCACCACCTTTCGGACCTCGTGTGCCCGACATCGGTTGTAACGTTGAGGGTTCTGCAGTTGTTCCCCTCGCAACACCTTCATCAAGCATTCGCACCGTGATGGCCATCGGATCTCGTCCGATTTGACGCGTCCCTCGGGCCTGCGCACGATACGGGGGTACCGCGCGAGCCCCCGATCGAAAGGAAGCGTCGGATGCGTCGACGTCTGGTAGCGGCCCTCGGGGCCTCGATGGTGTTGGCCGGTGCCGTCGTCTCCGTGACGGTTTCGACCGCACCCGCTGCCCGCCCCGGGGAGGTCCGGGGCGAGGCCGGCTCAGCTCGCGAGCAGGCTGAGGCAGTGGTCGAGGACCTGCGTAAGGCGGCGGCTCACACCTCCAGCCGCAACGCCGCGCAGCCCGTCACGAGCGCGCCGGCCGCGGGATGGGCACCCGAGAAGATCTGGCATGCCACGGCCGACGATTGGGAGCCCGCGATCGCGGCCGATCCGAGCTCGGACTGGGTGTATCAGGCGACCACGCGTTACGGCGGGGCGAAGGCCTGCCAACAGTGCCCCGATCCGGCGATCATCGTGCGCGCCTCGAGCGACGGCGGCCTCACCTGGGGCGTCGACCGCTTTATCTGTGCCTGCCGCAACACCAAAGCGCAGAACGACCCGCAGCTCGCGGTCGCCACGAACGGCACGATCTACGCGGCCTGGCTGAACGACTACAACCCCGGCGTGGTCTTCTCGAGATCGACGGACCGCGGGGTTACGTGGAGCGCACCGATCTCGGTGAAGGGCAAGGGGTTGTCGTTCAGCGACAAGCCTATCCTCGCGATCAGTCCGACCGGGCAGGACGTCTACATCGCGTGGAACGCGAGCGACTCCTATATCAGCACGTCACACGACGCGGGAGCGACGTTCGCCTCCCGGGTCAAGACGAACGCCGACGCCCTGTACTGGTTCGCCGAGGGTGGTGTCGTGGCCCCCAGCGGCGCCGTGCTCTTCAGCGAGAGCGCCGAAAACCAGAACGCCACCGGACCGGTCCGGCTGGCCGTGATCCGGTCGACGACCGGTGGCGCCAGCTGGACCACGACGGTCGTCGACACGAGCCAGCAGCAGCCCGCCTGCACCGTGCCGAGCTGTTCGGCCGACTTCTTCGCATCGCAGGCGGGGATCGGCGTGGACGCCACGGGCAAGCTGATGGTGGTCTACACCCTGAATACCGTCGCCGGCGTGCCGAAGGACCTCTACGTTCGGACCTCGGCCGACGGACTCGCGTGGGGCCCCCGGACCGAGATCGGCCAGAACACCGGCGACGCGGGGTTCCCCGTGATCGAAGGGGCGGGCACGAACGACTTCCGGGTGGCCTGGCAGGACGATCGCAACGGCACGACATCGTGGAACACGTGGTACCGGCGCACGACGGACGGCGGCGTCTCGTGGAGCGCGGCCGTGCGCGTGTCCGACGCCACGTCGGGCGCCGCGTACAAGGATCCGAGCGGCTACCGATTCCCATACGGGGACTACTTCGACCTCGACGTCACGCGCTCCGGGACGAACGTCGTGATCTGGAGCGAGGGGAGCAACTACGTGGGCCCCGGTGGCAGCTGGTTCACCCGCGGCGCGTAGCCGCCGAGGTGCCGGCGGCGCGCGATACGGTGGCGGCGTGAGCCTCGACCTCCCGCCGATAACCACGATCGACCTCGATGGCCCCGTGGCCTACCGCGAGTGGGCAGGCCCCGGCGAGACGACGTTCGTGATGGTGCACGGCCTCGGTGGAGCGCACGTGAACTGGGTGCGCGTGGCCCCAGGGCTGGCGGGCCTCGGAAGGGTGCTCGCCCTCGATCTTCCCGGGTTCGGGCAGACCCCGCGCGCCGGCCGGGGCTCGGGGATGATGGATCTGCGCCGAACCCTCGGGCGCTTCCTCGCCGAGCTGGCCACGGGCGACGTCGTGCTGTCGGGGAACTCGATGGGCGGAGTCCTCTCGATGCTCCAGGCCGCGGTCGAGCCCGACTCGGTGCACGCACTCGTGCTGACGGGGGCGGGGTTCCCGCGCGCGGGACGTGCGCGTCCCCACCCGCTCGTGTGGACCGCGCTGACGGTCTACGAGACGCCGCAGATCGGCGACCTCCTCGCGCAGATCCGAACACGCGAGATCGATGCGGAGCGCGTCGTGCGGCTCGGCATGCGGTTCGTCGCGGCCGATCCCTCCTCGATCCCCGAGGATGTGCTGCAGCTGCACGTCGACGCCGTACGCGCCCGCGCCAACGACCCGGACGCCGGTCCTGCCTTCGTCGACGCGGCGCGATCCTTGCTCAGGTTGGGGCGTCGATCCGACGCGGCGGCGCGGATCCTGGGGAACGTCGCGGCGTCCGTG
>JBDTNY010000053.1:0-2827 GCA_039933515.1 Actinomycetota bacterium | reverse complement strand
GCCCCGCCGATGCGCTGGGCCGCCTCGGCGAGCGGGTAGAAGCCGGCGACCACGGAACGACCGGTCGTGCCGTCGGTCGCGCTCCGGCCGCACGCCGTGACAGCTATGGCCAGCGCGGCGACCACCATACCGATAGTGAGAATCGGTCTCATTATGGTCGCCACCGTACGGCGTCGCGCCGTCTCGCGTCAACGAGCGGTCGACGCGGCTCGCGCGGGCTGGCTCAGGTCTCGGGGAACCCGACCCGCCCCTGGGGCCGCCCGCGCAAAGCAGCCTCAGACGCTTCAACCACGCCGTCGCGATGCAGCGCCACGACAGCCTCGCGGACGCGATCTGCTGGCCGGTCGACCGCCCGCTCGATCGCGCCGAGCGTCGAGGGACTGCGATGCCGCAACGCCGCGACCACCGCGCCCCGGGCCTCCCGCATCGAGCCGTGGAAGGTCGTATGCGGCCGTACCGAGGGACGGCCCTCGCGGCCCGACGCCCGGAAGCAGCACGCCGTCGCGAGAGGACAGATCTCGCACCGCGGCCGGGTCCGGCACACCTCGCGCCCGAGGTTCATCACGGCCTGGTTCCACTCCCCCGGCCGGTCTCGGTCGAGCCACGCGGCGGCCGCTTCCTCGGCCTGCCGTGCCGTGATCTCATCGCGTTCGGCACCGAAGACGAGGCGAGCCACCACCTTGCGGACGTTCGTATCGACGGCAGGCACCGGGACGCCGAACGCGATCGAGGCCACGGCCGCAGCCGTATACGGACCGACGCCCGCGAGCGCCCGAAGCGCCGCCGGCTCGCGTGGCACCGAGCCGGCGTGGTCGCGCACGATCGTTCGGGCCGCGTCGTGCAGCGCGACCGCCCGGCGGTGATAGCCGAGCCCCGCCCACGCGGTGAGCACCGCTCCCCTTGGCGCGTCCGCGAGCGAGACCACCGTCGGGAACCTCGCGATGAACGCCTCGAACACCGGACCCACCCGCGAAGCCTGCGTCTGCTGCAGCATCACCTCGGAGACGAGCGTGGCGTAAGGAACGGCCTCGGTGGTGCGCCAGGGGTATCCCACCCGGTTCCTCCGGTCCCATGCGAGAAGGGCTTCCCGCAGGGCCCCCGTCGGGCTAGGCTCGCGCCGAGGAGGGGACATGAGCGCGTCGATCCGAGAGATCATGAGCACCGACCTGGTCAAGGTGGCCCCGGCGACCAGCATCGCGGAAGCCGCGACGGTGATGAGCACGAAGGGGGTCGGCTCCGCGCTCGTGATGGAGGGCGACCGCCTCGTCGGCATCTTCACCGAGCGAGACACGCTGCGCGCCGTGGCGGCCGATTTCGACGGCGAGCAGCATCAGGTGCGTGAGTTCATGACGTCGGACCCCACGACGATCGGCGCCGACTCGCCCGCGGACGAAGCCCTCGAGTCGATGTTCGCCTTCGGGTTCCGGCATCTGCCGGTGATGGAGGCCGGCGTGGTCGTGGGCATCGTGTCGATGCGCGACGTCATGCGCCGCGTCTAGAACCCGGCCTTCGAGGACTGGCTCGACATCGCGTCGGCGGCTTCCTTGACCGAAGCGTAGATCTCCCGGAAGACGTCGCCGACGAAGGACGCCTGTTGACCGTCCTGACCCGTCATCGTGCCACGCACGGCCGATGCGGTGATCTCACAGGCCTTCTCGAATACGTGCCAATCGCTCTCGCGCGTCATGTCCGAACCTCCGATGTAGGTGCATGGAGCCGATGGGTGGAAGGCTACAGGAGGATGCTGCACGCGGAGGCGGGCGAGCCGAGGACGGCGCCCTGGAAGACCCGGGGAGCCAACTTCGGGCAGGATGTCGAAGGACGAGGCCGCCATTCGTCGTCATGGTGAACCCAGCCGGAGGATCTGGCCGATCGAGGGAGGACGCGCATGCGATACCTGCTGTTGATCCATTCGGACGAGGCTGCCTGGGACCGCGTGGACCCGCAGGGGCGTGAGGCGATGTACGCCGAGTACGGGAAGCTCGCGACCGAGATGGAGGAGCGCGGCCACAGCCGGGGAGGCGACGAACTCGCGGGCGCAGCCACGGCGAAGATCGTCCGTGTCACCGACGGCGAGGTGAGCGTGGTGGACGGCCCGTTCGCCGAGACCCGAGAGCAGCTCGGTGGATACTTCCTGGTCGAATGCGATCTCGATACCGCGCTCGGCTACGCGGCACGGATCCCGAGCGCGGTGCACGGCGCGGTCGAGGTCCGGGAAGTGGTCGACGGTCCATAGCGCGGGGGGTCCAGGTCGTGCTGTACGCATTGTTGATCTACGGGAACGAAGCCGAGGTCGACGCCACCGCCGAGGGGATGCGGGCCATGCTGGACGCGTATCGGGGTTACGAGGCCTGGCTCGAGGACCGGGGGATCAAGCGCGCAGCCGAGGCGCTCTACCCCACCGACCGGGCCACTACGATGCGCGTCCGCGAAGACGAGGCGATCACGACCGACGGTCCGTTCGCCGAGACGAAGGAACAACTCGGCGGGTTCTACCTCCTGGAATGCGAGCACCTCGACGACGCCTTGGAGGCCGCACGGATGTGCCCGGGCAGCCGATCTGGAGCGGTGGAGGTGCGGCCGGTCGTGGACTTCGCGCAGCTCGAGGGGGGACCGTAGACGCGGACGCGACCGCCGAGCTGGTGGACCGCCTGTTCCGGCGCGAGTCGGGGCGGGCCGTGGCGGCCCTGATCCGCGCGGTGGGCGACTTCGACCTGGCCGAGGAGGCCGTGCAGGATGCGTTCGCGGTGGCGATCGAGCGATGGCCACGCGACGGGATCCCGGACAACCCGGGCGCATGGATCACGACCGCGGCCCGGAACCGGGC
>JBDTNY010000052.1:0-17184 GCA_039933515.1 Actinomycetota bacterium | reverse complement strand
GGCCGGCGCCGGCATGGTCGGCCTCGAGGTCGACCACCCCGACCACGACGGGGAACAGCGCGCGTACTACGGGGCCCTGGCCGCGCGCCTCGGCGTGATCGCCACCGGCGCGAGCGACTGCCACGGCGAGCGCTACGGGTACCGCATGGGATGCGACACGACCGACGCCGAGCGCTTCGCGGAGCTGAAGGTGCGCGCCGGCCGGTAGCCGAGCGCACCGCGGACGGCCCACTCCTCTACCGCTCGCAGCTCTTCTTCCGTTCCGCGTGCTTGCAGGTATCGGTGCCCGGCCCACCGTCGAGCGAATCGGTGCCCGTGCCGCCGTCGAGGACGTCGTTCCCCTTGAGGCCGAAGATCGAGTCGTTCCCGGCGAGACCGATCAGGTTGTTGGCGTGCGTGTTCCCCTTGAGGGTATCCGCGTACTTCGTGCCCGTCGCGCGCTCGATCAGGCGCAGCATGTCGCTTCCTGCGGCGCCGCCGGTCGAGGATCTCGAGAGGTTCACGGTCACCTTCGCCTTCAGATCGGAGTAGCTGACCCTGTCGGTGCCCGCGCCGCCGTCGACGAGGTCGTCCCCCGTCCCCGGATACACGGTGTCGTTGCCCCCACCGCCGCGCAGGTCGTCGTTGCCGCCGCGCCCCTTGAGGGTGTCCTTGCCCCCGAGCCCGCAGATCACGTCGTCGCCGGGCGTACCGATCAACAGGTCGTTGCCGCTGGTGCCGGTGATCGTGCAGACGGGGGGCGGGGGAGACGCGCACCCGGGGAACGCGAAGGAGCCGATCCGAGTGTGCCAGTCGGTGCCTGTCGCCGAGTAGTACTCGCCCACGTACCAGAACGTGCAGTCATCCACGGGGTCGACGCTCATCGATGAGTAGTCGCCCCAGCGGTCGTAGACGGTCTGCGAGCCGGCCCCCGCCATCATCGTGGCTTCGCCCTGGCCGAGCGTGTTCGATGGATCGGCGGCGAGGCGCCCCGCGTAGCGGAGCGATGGGTACACGGAGCCGGAGGAGGCGCTGTACCCGATCGCCATGTTGCCGAGGCCGTCCACGGCGAGACTGGGCATCCAGCGCGACACGCCGTCGTTCGCGACGTTCCTCCAGATCTGCTGTTGCACGGGGGTCGTGCTGACCGTGCTTCCCGTCACGTCGATCTGGGCCCACTGGATCCCCACGGGAACGTTCCCGACGGTGTGCGCGACCCACAGGGACTCGGTGCCTGAGATATTTCGGTATTGCGCCTGCATCATCAAGCGGTCCTCGAGCGAGTCGAGCTTGACCGCGGTGTCCGGCTGCGGGACCACCGCTCCACCGGCGGTCGAGTAGCTCGCATGCGTCACGTCGGTGGGACCGGTGAACGTGCTCGATCCCGGGGTTGTCCAATCGACGTGGAACTTGAAGACCTGGAAGGTGGAGGACGAGGACTCCGACACGAAGTAGTTCGGGGTGCCGGACGGGGGCGCCGTGCCGCGGAGATTGCTCGGCAGCATCGAGAAGTACGTCGCGTCGGTGTCGAAGACGACACCCTGGAGCGCTCCACCTGCTTCCATGACCGTCCGATCGAATGCCCAGGCCCTGACTCCCATGTAGGTCGCTGAGCTGCAACTGGAGTTGAGACAGTCGTACATGTTCGCCGACATGTAGAGGCCGTCGGGCCAGATGCCCATCTTCGGGTAGTCGGGCAGGTAGGGATGGATCGCGTCGTCCGCCCTGATCGCGTACAGCCACCAGCCGCCGGTGACCGGGTTGGCAGTCTTCGAAACGGCGACGCATTCGTAGTACGGCCCCGTACCCAGGTCCGCGCCGCCCCAGGCGAAGTCGGCCACGAACCACCGGTCGGCGATCTGGTCGTAGACGACCGTCGGGTCACCTTGGTGATCCGCGTCGCAGGCGGTGCCGGTGGACGCTGCGCTCCAGAGCGAGTTGAAGGTGAACGCGGCCTGCTGCGTCCCGGTCTTGCTGTAGATGCCGGCGGCGGAGTTCACGCCCTCGATGTAGTTGCTCGGACCGACGTCGCCCACCGTGTCGGGCGGCCATCCCGCACCGCATTGCCCACCCGTGCACGAGCCGGTCCTGTTGAGGCCTTCGAACGACTGCACGAGCGCGGGCATGTTCGGCGTGACGGGCCCGCTGGAAGGCGCATCGGTTGCGGTCTTCGGGGAGATCGGCGCCTGCATCTCTACGTCGGGGCGCGGCAGCGAGGGCACGGGGGGAAGATGACGCACGCTTCCGTCCAAGGAGCTAGGTACGACCGACGTCACGCGGTGAGGCGGGAAGGATCGCACCCAGGGCGCGGCCGCGGCCTCCGCCTCGGTCTCACCGACTGTGGGCAAAGTCAGGGCGGAGAACGCGAGGATCACGGCGAGGAAACTCCACCAGCGTGCACGGGATCGGCGGGCCGAGCGAGGACGCGTTGTCACCGGGGGACACTCCTGTCGTCGAGGCAGCGTAGGTCGGGGAAGCCGTTCGGTTGGATGCCTGATGTCGGGCGATGGTTGGGGCGGGCCGGGCTGTTGTAACTGCGCACCTTAGCCAAACGGGGATGGCAAGGGCAAGCCGATCACCACGTTCCACTACCGAGTGGCGCGCCGGACCACGCCCGGTGTATGGTGCGCACGCAGACCCATTTGGACCAAGGATTCGACCTTTGAGCCGAACCGCATCCAGGCCCGATCTCCGCGCCGTCGATGGCGCGATCGAGTCCCGCGCGCCCAGCGCCTTCGGGTTCCTGAAGCGCCTCGTGGCCGCCCCGAGCACCGTGGGGAACGAGGGTGGGGCACAGGAGGTCGTCGCCGCCGAGCTCGGCAAGCTCGGCTTCGAGATCGAGCGTCTCCCGATCCCCGAGGCCATCGCCGACGACCCGCTCGCCGGGGTGCCGCTCGCCTCCTACGAGGGTCGGTACGACGTGGTCGGGCGCGTGGGACCCGTCGAAGGCCCGTCGCTGCTGATCGACGGGCACGTCGACGTCGTGCCGGCGGGCGAGCCGGATCTGTGGTTCACCCCGCCGTTCGTGCCGCGGCGTCGCAGGGGCCGGCTGTACGGGCGTGGCGCCGGCGACATGAAGGGCGGATTCGCGATGGCCACGCTGGCGATCGAAGCGTTGATGGCGGAGGCGCCCGAGTCGATCGACGGCCCGCTGACCTTCCTCTCGGCGATCGAAGAGGAGTGCACCGGGAACGGGACGCTCGCGGCCGCTCGCGCGGGCGTGACGGCCGACGCGGTCATCCTGCCCGAGCCCACCGATCTCCAGCTGCTGCTCGCCGGCGTGGGGATCCTCTGGCTCGACCTGACGGTGCACGGCCGTGCGGCGCACGCAGAATCGGCCGATCGCTCGGTGAACCCGGTGGATGCCACCCTGGGGTTGCTCCCCGCCATCCGCGCGTTCGAGCGGGCGATGAACGAGGACATCGAGCCCTCGATGGCGGGCGTCACCCACCCGTATAACGTGAACCTCGGGCAGATCAGCGCGGGGGATTGGGGCTCGAGCGTCCCGGCCCGCGCGCGCGTCCGCGTGCGGATCGGCCATCCCACCGCATGGAGCGCCGAGGAGGCCGAGCGCCGATTCAGCGACGCGATCGCCACCGCCGCGGCCGCCGACCCGTGGATGCGGCGTCACCGGCCCGACATCGACCGTGTGGGGTTCCGGGCGCAGGGCTACTCGATCGATCCCGATCATCCGCTCGTCCGCCGCCTGGCCGACGCGCACGAAGACGCACACGGGGACCGTCCGGCGTCGGTCGCGATGGGCAGCACGACCGACGCTCGGATCTTCCTGCGGGGGTTCGACGTGCCGGCCGTGTGCTACGGCCCGGTCGCGCACGAGATCCATGGGATCAACGAGAGCGTCGAGCTGGACTCGATCGTCGACGGCGCCAAGACGCTCGTCCGGTTCGTGGCCGACTGGTACGCGAACCCGGAGCCACGGCCGTGACGGCGGGCCCGACCTCGGGATGGATCGACCGCGAGACGGACACGTCGTTCTTGGAGCCGATCCGACTGCGCAACGCCGGCGAGCACGTCGCGGACCGCCTCGTCACGGCGATCGCGCTCGGGGAGTTCGTGCCCGGTCAGCGGCTCCCCACCGAGCGTGACCTCGCAGGCATGCTCGGCGTGAGCCGGACGACGATCCGTGAGGCGATCCACCGGTTGTCGGCGCTCGACTACGTGGAGGTGCGCCGCGGCCGGGCGGGCGGCGCCTTCGTGCGGGACGGCATGGGTCCCGAGGCCAACGAGATGATCCGTCGCACGCTCCTTCCGGGCTGGGAGGGCCTCGAGCTGCTGTTCGACCTTCGGCATCTCCTGGAGGGGCTGATCGCCCGCACCGCGGCCGAGCGCCGCGACGACGACGACATCGCGAGGATCCGCGAGGCGCTCGAGCGATACCGCGGCGCGGGGGACGACCGGGAGGCGTCCCGGGTCGCCGACGGCGATCTTCACGCGTCGGTCGCCACGGCGACCCACAACGCGCACCTGCGGAACCTGAGCGAGCAGATCCGGCGCGAGATCGGCCTGGGGTTCGGGGCCGAACCGTACAGCCGCACGATCCGCGCCAAGGCGGTCACCGACCACACGAAGCTCGCCGAGGCGGTGATCGCGGGCCGCGCCTCGACGGCCGCTCGGATCGCGGCGGCCCACTTCCGGCTCACCGAGGAGACCGTGCGCGAGCTCCGCGAACGCGTACGTCCGGGATCCGAGGGCAGCCCATGAGCCCGCGGGGGAGCTTCGTCGCTCGCCGCCTGCTGTTCGCGGTCCCCGTGCTCGCGGTGATGAGCGTGTTCGTGTTCTTGATGATCCGGCTGGTCCCGGGGGACCCGGTCCAGACGATGTTGGGCTTCCGGGCGACGCCCGAGAATGCCGCCCAGGTCCGGTCCGACCTCGGGCTCGACCGCTCCCTCGTGAGCCAGTACGTCGACTACGTCGGCGGGGTCGTCCACGGCGACCTCGGGCGGGACTACGTGAGCCGCGCCCCGGTCTCCACGCTGTTGGCGCAGCGGTTGCCGGTCACCGTGGAGCTGACGGTCCTCGCGATGGCGCTGGCCGTGCTGGTGGGGGTGCCACTCGGGGTGAGCTCGGCCGCGCGCGCCGGACCGCTCAGGACCGCGAGCGAGGGCTTCGTGGTCGCCGGCATCTCGATCGCGGACTTCTGGCTCGGGATCATGCTGGTCCTGGTCTTCGCCGGCACGTGGCACCTGCTGCCGCCGTCCGGGTTCGTGCGCCTGACCGAGGACCCGCTCGGGAACCTCCGCTACCTGGCGCTTCCCGTGATCACGCTCGCGTTCGGCGAGGCCGCCTACATCTTGCGGACGACGCGGGGCGCGATGGACGAGGTCCTGGGGACCCAGTACGTCCTGTTCCTGCGCGCGAAGGGCGTGAGCGAGCGCCGGATCGTGTACCGCCATGCGTTGCGGAACGCGTCGCCGACGATCGCGACCGTGGTCGGCATCCAGTTCGGCGTGCTGCTGGGCGGCGCGATCGTGATCGAGACGCTGTTCGCCCTGCCGGGCGTCGGGCGGCTGATCGTGACCTCGATCCAGCAGCGCAACTACACCGTCGTGCAGGGCGGGGTGATGGTCGTGGCCGGGCTCTTCATCCTGGTGACGCTGCTCACCGATATCGCGGTGGGCTGGCTCGACCCCCGCATCGGGGAGGGGCAGGGCTCGTGAGCGCCACGGTCGCCACGCCCGCGGCGGTCGGCGGCCGCCGCCTGCGTCCGGGGTTCCTCGCGACCCGCAAGGGGATGGTCGGATTCGTCGTGCTCGCCATCTTGGTCGCGGTGGCCGTGCTCGCGTCGTGGATCGCGCCGCATCCGCCCGACGCGATCGACGGCAGCCGGGTCCTGGCGGGCCCCACCCTCGCGCACCCGTTCGGGTCCGACGCGCTCGGCCGCGACGTCTTCTCGCGCGTGATCTTCGCCTTCCGCGTCTCGCTCGCCGTCGCGGTGGGGTCGACCCTGCTGGCGTTCGCGATCGGCACGCCGCTCGGCCTGCTGGCGGGGTACCGCGGCGGCTGGGTCGACGCCGCGATCATGCGGCCGATCGACATGCTGCTCGCCCTGCCCGCCCTGCTCCTGGCGGTGGCCCTGATCGCGATCTTGGGGCCGGGCAGCGCGATCGCGCTGCTGGCGATCGCGGTGATCTATACGCCGATCCTCGCGCGCGTGGCGCGCGCGTCCACGCTCGTCGTGTCGTCGCAGACCTACGTCGAAGGGGCGCGGGCGCGCGGCGCGAGCCAGTGGCGGATCCTGACGCGCCACGTCCTGCCGAACGCCGTCGGCCCCGTGATCGTGCAGGCCACGATCCTGATGGGGTTCGCCCTGCAGATCGAGGCTGCCCTGTCGTTCCTTGGGTTGGGCGCGCAGCCGCCCACGTCGTCGCTGGGCGTCATGCTCGCCGACGGTCGCGACGTGCTCAGCCAGGCTCCGTGGGTCGAGATCTTCCCCGGGGTGGCGATCGCGATCACGGTCTTGGCCTTCAACCTGTTCGGTGACGGCCTGCGCCGGCAGCTCGACCCACGGGGGGTGACGAGATGACCGCGCCGATCCTCTCGCTCGACGCCGTGGGCGTCGGGTTCCCCACATCGCACGGCCGTGTCTCGGCGGTCACCGACGTCTCACTCGAGGTCCGCGAGGGCGAGATCTTCGGGTTGGTCGGCGAGTCGGGATGCGGCAAGACCACGCTCGCGATGGCCACGATGGGGCTGCTGCCGTCCACCTCGGACGTGAGCGGAGCGATCCGCTTCCAGGGACAGGATCTCGTCGGGCTCGATCGTGAGGCGCTCCGGCGCCTGCGCGGCGACCGGATCAGCATGATCTTCCAGGACCCGATGACCTCCCTGGATCCCGCCTTCGCGATCGGGGATCAGGTCGCCGAGACGATCCTCGCGCACCGCGACGTCGACCGGCGCGAGGCCAAGGCCCGAGCGCTCGGCCTGCTCGTCGGCGTCGGCATCCCCGACGCGGCGCGCCGGTACGGCGATCCGCCGCACCGGCTCTCCGGCGGGATGCGCCAGCGGGTCGTGATCGCGACCGCCCTCGCGAACGAGCCGGCGCTGATCCTGGCCGACGAGCCGACGACCGCGCTCGACGTCACGATCCAGGCGCAGGTGCTGTCGCTGCTCGCGAGCCTGCGCGAGCGCCACCGCACGACGATCGTGCTGATCACGCACGACCTCGGCGTGATCGCGCAGGTATGCGACCGCGTGGGCGTGATGTACGCCGGCCAGCTGGTCGAGGTGGCCTCCGTCGAAGACCTGTTCGCCCGGCCCAGGCATCCCTACACCGAGGCCCTGCTCGAGGCGCTGCCGACGGTGCACCACGAGCGCGGCGACCTCCGCGTGATCGCGGGCCGCGTCCCCGACCTCACCGACCCGCCGCCGGGCTGCCGGTTCGCGACCCGGTGCCCGCACGTGATGGAGGTGTGCGCCACCACGCCGCCGCTCGCCGACGAGGATCCGGCGCATGCGGTCGCGTGCTGGCTCTCGGAGGCGACGCAGCGGGCCGGCGGGCACGCGGGGATCGCGTCCGGAGGCAGGTCGTGAGCGCCCGCGGCTCGGTGCTGGCGGGGAACCCGGCGCCGCGACCGGCGACGGCCCCGCTCCTGGAGGTCCGGGGACTGGTGAAGCACTTCCCCGTCGCGCACGGGCTCATGCGCTCGGGCGCGGCCCTCCGCGCGGTGGACGGGGTCGACCTCGACGTGCGCGCGGGCGAGGTCGTGGCGCTGGTGGGGGAGTCGGGCTCGGGCAAGAGCACGCTCGCCCGGTGCGTGTTGCGTCTCATCGATCCCACCGCCGGATCGGTGCGTTTCGATGGCGAGGACGTGACACGCGCGACGGGCCGCCGGCTCGCCGCGTTCCGCCAGCATGTGCAGCCGGTCTTCCAAGACCCGTTCAGCTCGCTCGACCCACGGTGGCGCGTGGGGCGGAGCATCAAAGAAGCGCTCGATGCGTACGGGATCGGCTCGCCCGAGGAACGCGACGCGCGGGTGATCGACCTCCTCGACCGCGTCGGGCTGGACCCCGCGTTCGCGGACCGACGTCCCCATCAGCTCTCGGGCGGCCAGCGCCAGCGGGTCGGGATCGCGGCCGCCCTCGCGCCGAGCCCGCGGCTGATCGTGGCCGACGAGCCGGTCTCCGCGCTCGACGTGTCGGTGCAGGCGCAGGTCCTGAACCTGCTCGCGGAGCTGCAGCGCGACCTCGATCTCGCGATCGTGTTCGTCGCCCACGACCTGGCGGTCGTCGAGCACATCAGTCACCGGGTGGCCGTGATGTATCTGGGCAGGATCGTCGAGACGGGGCCGACGGCGTCGGTGTTCGGCGACCCGCAGCACCCGTACACCCGGGCGCTGCTGGCGGCGATCCCGCTGCCCGACCCGACCCGCCGCCGGACGCACGTCGCGCTCGCGGGCGAGATCCCCAGCCCGGTCGCCCCGCCGTCGGGATGCCGGTTCCACACGCGGTGTCCCGTGGCGATCGACCGGTGCGTCACCGAGGACCCCGAGATGACCGATCTCGGCGGCGGCCACACGGCCGCCTGCCACGTGGCACGAGCCCGCTCGCAGGAGCGGGACATGACGGACAAGGAGGTATGAGGATGCCCACCGCTCGCGTGAACGGCATCGAGATCAATCACCGGCTCGAGGGTGACGGGGACGAGACGATCGTGCTGATCAACGGGCTCGCCGACGATCTCGAGACCTGGGTGCTGCAGATCGACGACTTCGTGGCGGCCGGGTATCGCGTCCTGCGGTTCGACAATCGAGGCGTCGGCCAGACGAGCGCGCCGCCAGGCCCGTACACGAGCCGCATGCTCGCCGACGACGCGAAGGCGCTCGTCGACGAGCTCGGCATCACGAACGTCCACCTGATGGGCGTGTCGATGGGCGGGATGATCGCGCAGGAGTACGCGATCAATTACGGCGCCGATCTGAAGTCGGCGGCGTTCGTCTGCACCTATGCGGCGCCCGGCCCGTTCTGCTCGCGGATGTTCTCGATGTGGCAGGACATGGCGGGCATCAACGGGGTTCCGTTCATCATGCGCGACGTGACGCTGTGGGCCTTCACCGTCCCGTTCTTCGAGGAGCGCGAGGACGAGCTGCGGGAGTTCGAGGGCGAGATGGCCCAGATGCCCATGTCGGTGGAGGCCTATCTCGCGCAGCTGCACGTGATCCAGACGCACGACACGACCGACCGGCTCGACCGGATCACGGGGTTCCCGACGTTGGTGCTGGCGGGCGAGGACGACATCTTGATCCCCGTGCGCCTCTCGAAGCGCCTGCAGGAAGGCATCGCCGACGCCGCATGGGCGACGACCAAGGGAGGCCACGCCTGCATGTGGGAACACCCCGCCGAGTTCAACCGTACGTACCTGGATTGGATCGCCACGCACCGCGGCTGAGCGGCGCACGATCGGGAGGAGAAGGGCATGAGAACGAACGAAGAGCGTCACGCCGACGAACTGGTCGGTCGGTTCCTGCGAGGCGAGCTATCCCGCAGGCAGTTCTTCCGGCGCGCGGGCGGGTTCAGCGCCGCTGTGATCGGCGCGACGAGCCTGGGCAGCGTGCTGGCCGCATGTTCGAGCGACGGATCGAGCGCGAGCGACTCGGTCGCGCCCGGCGGTGCCAGCACAGGGTCGCCAACGGCCGGCGGCATCTTGCGCGCCGCGCTGACCGGCGAGCCCGACACGTTGGACCCGGCCACCTCGACGATCTACACGGGTGCGCAGGTCTACGACAACATCTTCAACAAGCTGATCGACCTGGACACCGACGGGTCGTTCTACGGGCAACTCGCGACGAAGTGGACCGCGACCGACGACACGACCTGGGTGATCGATCTCGTCGAGGGCGTCACCTTCCACAACGGCGAGGCGTTCTCGGCCGAGGACGTGAAGTACACCTTCGATCGCATCCTGGACCCGAAGACGGCGAGCTCGTATGCGCCGCTCTTCGACGTGATCGCCGAGGTCGAGGTGGCCAGCCCGACCCAGGCGATCTTCCACCTGCGCACGCCGTTCGGGCCGTTCCTGAACAACCTGGCCAACAACGGCGAGATCGTGAACCAGAAGGCGATCGAGTCGGCCGATCCCGCTCGAAACCCCGTGGGCACCGGGGCCTTCTCGTTCGTCGAATGGGTGCAGGGCGACCACCTCACGCTGGCCAAGAACGCCGACTACTTCCAGGACGGCAAGCCCTACCTGGACGGCGTGGAGTTCCGGTTCCTGCTGGTCGACCAGGGCCGCATCGACGCGTTGAGCTCGGGGGACCTGGACTGGGCCGACGCGGTGCCGTTGCAGCAGCTCTCGTCGCTGTCGGAGGATCCGGCGTACCACTACGTCAGCTCGCCCACCGCGGGGATCCCCGACTTCCTCGCGCTCAACACGACGCAGGCGCCGTTCGACGACCCGCTCGTGCGCCAGGCGGTGTACCACGCGATCGACCGCGAGCAGATCAGGCAGGTCGCGTACCTGGGCGCCGGCGAGACCGGCATCGAGGAGGTGCCGACCGGCTCGTCGTGGCACGACGGCACCGCCGTCGTCGAACGCAACGTGGACACGGCGAAGTCGCTGCTCGAGCAGGCCGGCGTCACGCTGCCGCTGCAGGTCGAGTACCTGGGCCTTCCTCAGTACCCCGAGCTGTTGAAGACGGGCGAAGTGGTGCAGCAGCAACTGCGCGAGGTCGGGATCGAGATGTCGATCAAGCAGGTCGACGTGTCGGTGTGGTTCAACGCCTTCGTCAAGGGGAACTTCCAGATCACGTCGGCCTACCAGGAGCGGACGATCGACCCCGACAACTTCTACGCCCTGGTGGTGCGGAGCGGCGGCGACATCAACACGACCGGCTATTCGAACCCCGCCGCGGACGATCTGATCGACCAGGCGCGGATCGAGACCGACGAGCCGACCCGCTTCGATCTGTATAAGCAGCTCCGGCAGATCGTGTTCGAGGACGCGCCGATCATCTTCGTTCACTACGAGACGATCAACTACCTGATGACCAAGACGGTGGCCGGTTCCAGCGTGAACCCCACGCTCGAGCTTCGGCTGCAGGAGGTGGGCTTCACGGAACAGGCATGAGCGGAACGCCCGCGAGCGCCCTCGGCCTGGTGTCCACTGGCGCGAGCGACTGCCACGGCGAGCGCTACGGCTACCTGATGGGATGCGACACGACCGACGCCGTCGAGCGCTTCGCGGAGCTGAAGCGCCGCGCCGGGAAGTAACGGGGATCCCGCAACGTCGAAGGCCGGCCCGTGAGGGCCGGCCTTCGTGCATCCAGACGGTTGCGTGTCAGTCGTTGTTGCGGATCACGCAGCTTCCGTTCGCGTCTGCGATCGAGGCGTTGGTCGCGCTGAGGAGGTTCACGAAGAACGTCTCGTTGGGCTCGACCGTTCTGTCGCCTTTCACGGCGATGTTGATGGTCTTGGATGTCTGGCCGGGCTGGAAGGTGATCGTGCCCGACTTGAATGCATAGTCCGAAGGCGCCGCGGCCGAACCATCGGCGGTCGTGAAGTGGACCGTGATGGTCTTGGTGCTCGCCTTTGACAAGGTGACGCGGAAGTGCGCCAGCGCCGAGCCGCTGTTGGGCTCGGTGATGCCGGTGTCGTGGATCGAGATCCGGGGGGCCGGCAGGCTGCAGGTCCCGTTCAGGCTGGCGCTCGTGAGCCACGGTGCGGTTGTGACACTCCCGCTGGTGTCAGTCAGTAGTGGTCCGCTGGCAGCGCCCCACCAGTTGCAGGTTCCGTCCACAGGACCGGTGAAGCCACTGAGGTTCCCGATCCCGAAGTCGGTGTTGCCCGTGATGGCGTTCCGGTTGACCGTGATCGCGCTGTTGTCACCGAGTCCGAACCCACCGTCATCGATGCGAACGCCTCGGGCGCTGTCGTGCAGCTTGTTCAACCTCACCTGCACGGCGATGTCCGCACCGCTGAAGCTCAGGGCGGTTGCCCCGGGGGCGCTGATGTTGTTGGCCGTGAATGCGCCGCCGTTGATGCCCACCGAGTAGATCCCGCTGTAGTTGTCGTGGATCGAGTTGTTGGACACCGTGAGGCTCGTGTGCACGTCGGCAGCGGTGGCTCCGAAGATGATCGGGTTGTTGGTCGTGTGGTTCTTGAACTCGTTGTGGGAGATGGTCATGTGGTCGGTGAACTCGGAGTAGATCCCCGAGCCAGCGGACGATCCGAGCTCGTTGTTCGCGTCGAACAGGTTGTAGCTGATCGTGCTGGCACCGGCGGAGTTCGCGTAGATGCCGATCTGGTTGCCGGTGACCAGGTTGATCTTGATCGACGCCCCGGTCTGAGTTGCCGCCATGTGGATGCCGGCGCCCAGCGCGTTCGAGGCGCTCTGCACCTTGAACCCGTTGATCGTGACGTCGTTGCCGGTCAGTTGGACGGCGCCGGTGGAGTCGCCCGTGATGGTGGACTCAGGTCCCCGCGCAGCGTTGCCCGCGGTTCCGGCGTTGGCGCCCTTGAGCGTCAGCGCGTGACCGAGCGTGACGTGCTCGGGGTAGGTTCCGGGCTTCACCAGCACGGTGTCGCCGCTCAGGGTGTTGTCCACTTCGCCCTGGATGGTCGCCCCTATGCGTCGCACGTGGTTGAAGGTCCCGAAGGAATTCGGGTACGAGAACTCACGCACGTCGAAGGGCGACTCGGTCACGAGTGCGACCGCAGCCTTGTCGTAGGTATTGTCGGTCCAGAAGGACTTCCAGTTGAACTCGGCGTTGGGGTAGGTGCCGCGGGCGCGGATGTACTGCAGGTTCCCGCCCTGGAAGTCGTTGCCCTTGATGACCGCGCCGCCGACGGTGTTCACGAACCACGGAACGCCGGTATCAGAGCCATTGAAGCTGACGGGCGGGAAGTCCTGACCGACCATGTCGAAGTCGTTGTTGAGGATCTGCCGATTGGTGAACCCGAGGGGTGTCGAAGAACCAGCGCCGCTCGAGATGTCGACGCTCGTACCGTCCGGGAAGATGTTGCCCAAGACGTGATAGCTCTTGACGACGGTACCTGTCGCGGATGTGTCGTTGATGTAGATGGAGCCGCCCCCGTCAGGGACGTCGGTCGTCGAATCCTGCAGGGTGAAGTTGTCGCCCGCGACGGAGACGGTCTTGTTGTTCCCGCTCGTGTTCCCGCCGATCTTCACGCCCTGGATGGTGGTGTTGGCGGCATCGACGTAGATCGCGTCGGGACCGAAGTTGTTCGTGGCGTTGGTGTTGATGGTCGCCAGGGTGGCGGCAGGGGTCGTGATCGCCACGTCGCCTGCGCTGACGCCCAGGAGCGTGATGCCGGCCTTGGCCGAGTCGAAGAACAGGCCGAAGTCGTAGGTCCCAGGGATGTTCAAGGGGGTGCGACCTGTTGCCGTCTCATTGTAGGTGCCTGGGAGCACCCGGACCGTTCCGAGCGCGTTCACCGTGTCGAGCGCGGCTTGGATCGTCTTCTTGGCGTCGGCGACCGACGTGCCGCCGAACGCGTCGCTGCCCGCGACCGCGTCGACGTAGCAGACCGAGGTGCACGGTACTGGTGCTGCCGAAGCGGTACCGACGAGCCCGGAAAGGGGTGCGATCATCGCGACTGCGGTGATTGCCGCGACCGCGGCATACCGTCGAAGTCCTTGCGTGCGAGGTCCTTGCATGGAGCCCTCCTAGATGTCGAGCGAAAGTTGCGCTCTCGCGAAATACCATAAGAGTCAACCGGCAGCCCGAGCCAGGTCGTTCGGCCCCTACACCGCGGGACCACGCCATAGGGAACGATTGGATCGTCCTAGCTGAGCTTACGCAAGAAGGCGGGGAGGTCCTCCGCGGTGACGACGTCCCGAGGATCGGGGTCGCTCGTCGCCTTCAACATGGCCTCTTGCCCTTCGCGGAGACGCCGCTGCAAGGCGGGGTCTGCGAGACGCCGCGCCCGCAACTCCTCGTCGGTCAGGCCCCCAAGTTCGAGGCGGCAGGGCCATGTATGGTCGTCGACGTGAAGCGGATGCAGGTCTGCCTGGAAGGGCGCCAGGCTCGGGAGCTGGCGAGGCGCGCTGCCGCGGAGCACACGACCCGGTCGCAGCTGGTTCGGGACGCCCTCGACGCCTACCTGGGCAAGGGCGACGAGACCGAGGCCTTGCAGCGGTTCCGCGACGCAGTCGATGCGGTCGCGGGTGTCGCACCGTACCTACCCGAAAGAGCGACGTACGTGCGACGTCTGCGCGCTCCGTCGCGCTGAGTCCGCACGTGCCTGTCGAGCATCTCGTCGACCCCGCCGATCCCCGGCTTCGTGACTTCACCGAGCTCCGCGATGTCGAGCTGCGAACCGCTCGCGAGGCCGACGAAGGGCTATTTGTCGCCGAAGGGGAGAAGACGATCAGGCGCGCCGTGGCCGCCGGGTACGAGCCGCGCGCGTTCCTGCTGACCGAGGCATGGCTCGGGTCGGTCGAGCCGCTCGCAGGCGACGCGCCCGTCTACGTGGTCGAGGCCGAGGTGCTGGACGCCACCACCGGCTACCCGGTCCACCGCGGGGCGCTCGCGTCGATGCACCGCCGGCCGCTGCCGTCCCTCGAGGAGGTGCTCGCGGGCGCCCGGCGGGTCGCCGTGCTCGAGGACATCCAGGACCACACGAACCTGGGTGCGATATTCCGGAGCGCGGCGGCGCTCGGGGTCGACGCGGTCGTGCTCACGCCGCGGGCGGCCGACCCGCTCTATCGCCGCGCGATCCGCACCTCGATGGGCGCGGTCTTCTCGGTCCCATGGACGCGCATCCCGTGGTTCGAGGGACCGGACCTGCTGCACGTTGCCGGGCTCACCGTGCTCGCGCTCACGCCGGCACCAGACGCCGTCGACCTTCGCACGCTCGAGGTTCCCGACCGCGCGGCGCTCGTGATCGGGAACGAGGGTGAGGGGATCAGCGAGCGATGGCTCCACGCGGCCGACCTCCGCGTGCGGATCCCGATGCGCGAGGGTATCGACTCGCTGAACGCGGCCGCCGCCGCGGCCGTCGCCTTCTACTCGCTCACGCCGGGCACACCGCCCGGCCGGTAGCATCGCGCCAGATGCCCCAGATAGAGATGGTCTTCTTCGACATCGGCGGCGTGATGTACGACGACACCGTCTACGCGCGCTCGTGGCTGACGGCGCTCCGCGAGATGGGCGCGGAGTTCACCGACGAGGAGTTCGACGCCGAGTACGCGGCCGCGCGTGCGGCGCAGTCCGAGTCGTTCCGCCGACGGCTGACGCGCCGCTTCCTCGGTGAGGATCAAGACCTCGCGGCCGTCGAGGCGCACGCCTCGAAGTACTGGTCGTACCCGCCGAGCGCGATGTACGACGACGTGATCGCGTGCCTCGAGGAACTCGAGGGCCGCTACCGCCTGGGGATCATCGCGAACCAGCCGACCTCGGTGCGCGCGGCCATGGATCGCGACGGGCTCTCACGGTTCTTCGAGGTCTGGGGCGTGAGCGACGACCTCGGCCTGCACAAGCCCGATCCGAAGCTCTTCTCCCAGGTCCTCTATACGGCGGGCGTCTCGCCGGCGCGAGCGGTGATGCTGGGAGACCGGCTCGACTACGACATCCGGCCGGCGAAGCAGACCGGGATGCACGCGGTCTGGGTCCTGCGCGGCGAGGCCCCCGATGATCCGACGCCCGCGCAGCTCGCTGAGGCCGACACGTCCGTGAAGACGCTGGCCGAGGTGCCCGGGATGCTGGCAGCGCTGTAGGCGGAGTCTCGCCACGGTTCGCCGCCGGGTTGCGCCGTTCGACATTCCGATACAGGATTGCGTCGCCCGGTGAGGAGCCGAAGACCATGCGAGGGAAGCACTCCGTTCTTGCCGTCGCGATCTGTGCCTGCCTGACGATCGGCGCTGCTGCGACACCGGCGATCGCGGCACCCGCAGCACCACCCACGAACGGACGCATCTTCTACGACAAGGTCCCCTTCCGTCACGAGGAGCGCGTCGTCTCGATCCTGCCCGACGGCACGGACCCGATCGTGGCGTTCCTCGCCTCGAAGTACTGGGGGATGGGCTACCGGATGGCGCTGTCCCCCGACGGCAGCCGCATCGCGATCGCGCAGGATCACGAGCCACGGGACGGGTCGGCGTGGACGTCTCGACTCGTGATCGTTGACGCCGCCGATGGCGGGAACCCCTCTATCGTGTTTCCCGGTCAAGACACGTTCTACGCGTCGGTGAACTGGTCATCCGACGCCACGGCATTGCTCTTCACGCGCATGTCGATGCGGCCCGGACACTCGGGCTATCACCTGTACTCGTCCGGCCTGGACGGCACGGGCCTGACCAGGATGGGACACGGCCAGATGATCGACGCCGACATGTCGCCGGACGGTTCGACTGTCGCGTTCCGTGACGGGCAGGAGCGCCTCGGCGTGCTGGACGTCGCCCTGGCGACGCAGACCCTCCTCGTCGAGAGCGGCCGGATCTTTTACCCGGGCTGGTCGCCCGACGGCTCCACGATCGCGTTCTCGTGGGCACGGGTCGGCGCGCCCAGCTCCGACGTCTACACCATCTCGGCAGACGGCCTGACCCGCGCCCGGCTGACGGCGACACGGAAACCGTGGGAGGGCTGGCTCGCCTGGTCACCGGATGGGCTCCAGCTCGTCTACACGGCCGACGATTGGTCCTTGGACATCCACGACCTGTGGACGATCGCCGCGGATGGGACCGGCGCGACTCAGATCACGGATGACGGGGCATATGAGTACTTCCCGATGTGGGCACCCGCCTGAGGGGCGCCCGACGCGTGGGTGAAGACGTTGGCCGAGGTTCCGGGCATGCTGGAGCGATGGCGACCGACTCCAAGCGTGTCCTGATCGTCGGCGGGGGGTTCGCCGGCATGTATGCGGCCCTCCACATGAAGGAGCTCGCGAAGGTAGGCCATCGCATCACGGTCGTCTCCGCCGAGAACTTCATGCAGTACCAGCCGTTCCTGCCCGAGGTCGCCTCGGGCACGATCGATCCTCGGGCGGTGGTCGTGCCGCTGCGGCCCGTCCTGAAGCACGCGACGGTGGTCGTGGGCGAGGTCACGGGCATCGACCTCGAACAGCGCCTCGCGCACGTCCTTATCCCCGACGGTCTCGACGTCGAACTGGGGTACGACATCTTGGTCGTGACGGCCGGCTCGTGGTCGCGCGTGCTGCCGGTGCCGGGCCTGGCCGAGCACGGGATCGGGTTCAAGACCGTGCAGGAGGCGATCTACCTGCGCAACCATG
>JBDTNY010000051.1:0-31398 GCA_039933515.1 Actinomycetota bacterium | reverse complement strand
CGCCACGCCAGATCGTTCCGAACGGGACCCGGGCAACCGGGTCCCGTTCTGTGTGCCGGATGTCGTTGGGGACTTCCCCCACGCGGTACAAGCTGGTTAGGCTGCCCCGGATGGCCAGATCCGCCACCCCCGAGACCGCGCTGCGAGATTCGATGATGGCCACGCCATTCCTCGCGGCGGTCGACCAGGCCCGCGTGGGCGAGTTCGCGGCCGCCGGTGATGTGCGGCGATACCGCAGGGGCACGTACCTCTGCCACCAGGGCGACGAGGCGCCCGACGTGTTCTTCCTGGTGGAGGGGAAGGTCGAGATGAGCTCGGTCAACCCCCACGGCTCCCGGGTGCTGCACGCCACCCTGGACGCCCCGCAGTTCTTCGGCGAGCTCGGCGTGCTCGGCGGCATGGACCGCAGCACCGACGCGGTGACGCTCACCGACAGCTCCGTTTGGTCGATCGAGGCCGAGGACTTCGTCGCGTTCGTGGCGGGCGAGCCGGGCGCAGCTCGCGCCGTGATCCGCGCCCTCGCCGAACAGGTCACCGCGAACCAGGCCTTCGTCGACGACCTGCTCTTCCTCGACCTGAAGGGACGTGTCGCCAAGCGCTTGCTCCAGCTCGTGACCTCGAGCTTGGACCGGCTCCCCGATGACGGCGCGATCGTGCCCGCGATCACGCATGCCGACCTCGCGAGCCTGTGCGGCGGCAGCCGCGAGAACGTCACGAGGATCCTCACCGACCTCCAGCGGCGAGGCATCGTCAGGCGGGACGAACATCGCTACGTGCTGCGCAAGGTGGCCTCCCTCGCCAAGATCGCCGGCCTCTAGCGCGACCTCAGTCGTCCTCGGGGATCGTGAGGCCCGGGATGTCCCGAACGAGGATCCGCTTCGCGGTCACGTCGACCTCGACGATCACGTCACGGAGCGCGGGCACGAGGGTCTCAACCCCGTCCTCATCGGTCGCGACCCACAGATCGTTCGCGGGGTTGGGGATCACCTCGGACACGGTTCCGAGCGATCGGCCGGCTTCCGTGGTCATCGCGCACCCCTCGAGCTCGAACGGCCAGTATTCGCCCGGGGCGAGCGCGGGGAGCCAAGACTGAGGGATCTCGAGCAGCGTTCCCGTCAGCGCTTCCGCGGCGGTGCGGTCGCGGATGCCCGCGAACGTCACGAGGGTCCGCTGCCCGTGGGCGTGCACCCGTTCCATCGTGAGCCCGCGGCCATCGGGGGTGAACACCGTCGCGCCTTCGACGAAGCGATCGGGGTTGTCGGAGCGGATCTCGACGGCGACCTCACCGCGGACGCCGTGCGCCTTCGCGATCCGGCCGACGACGACGGTCGGCTCTGGGGTCACCGGTCGACGATGTCGACGTACGCGCTGGTGCCCTGGCGCGTCGCCGCGACGCGCACGACCGACCGGATCGCCTTGGCCGTGCGCCCACCGCGCCCGATCACCTTGCCCATGTCTTCGGGTGCGACCGACAGGGTGTAACGGGCTCCGCGGTCGTCGAAGGACTCGGTCACCTCGACGCCATCGGGGTCGTCGACCAACTGGCAGGCGAGGAACTCCACGAGCTCCCTCACGGTCGGTTACGCCTCCGGCTCGGCCTCGGCCGACGCCTCGGGTTCGGAAGCCTCGGCAGCCACCGCGGCCTCTTCGACCACCTCGGAGGCAGCCGCTTCGACCGTCTCAGGTTCCGGGGCGTCGACCGGCTCCGCGACCGACTCCTCGACCACCTCGGGAGCGGCCTCCTCGGCCACGGGAGCGGCTGGCTCCTGGACCACCTCGGGAGCGGGTGGCGCCTCGGCGGCTGCCTTCGCCTTGGCGGCCGCCTTCTTGGAGAGCTTGGGCGTGTCGGCCGGCTCGGTGCGCACGCGTACCTGCCCGGCGGCCGAAGGCCGCTCCGCGACGAAGACGTCCCAGATGCCCGTCTTGACCATCAGGTTGCGAACCTGCGCGCTGGGCTGCGCCCCGGTGCGGAGCCAATGCAGCGCCCGCTCCTGGTCGATCTCGATCAGCGACGGGTCCTCGAGAGGGTGGTACTTCCCGATGTTCTCGATGAACCGACCGTCGCGGGGGGCGCGCTGGTCGGCCACCACCACGCGGTAGAACGGACGCTTGTTCGCGCCCAGCCGCCGCAGCCGGATCCTTGTCGACATGCCTTCGTTCCTTCTCTTCTCGTCCGTTCGGTCGTTACCGCTTGGGAGGCGCGCCGGGAGGCATCTTCATCATGCCGGGCATCCGTTTGCCGCCCATCATCGACCGCATCATCTTCCGCGCGCCCTCGAAATCCTTGAGGAGCCCGTTGACGTCGGAGGTCGTCGCTCCGGATCCGTTCGCGATCCGCAGGCGACGCGACCCGGAGATGATACCGGGATTGCGCCGCTCCTCGACGGTCATGCTAAGGATCATGGCCTCCGCGCGGGTCAGCTCGCCCTCGTCGATCGCGCCGGCCATCTCCTTCATCATGTTCTTGCCCCCGGGCACACCCGGCAGCATCTTCAGCAGGTCCTGGATCGGCCCGAGCTTACGCATCTCGCGTAGCTGCCCCAGGAAGTCCTCGAGCGTGAATTGGTTCTTCATCATCCGCTCGGCGGCCTGCCGGGCCTGATCGGCGTCCATCGTCTCCTGGGCCTTGTCGATCAGGGTGAGCACGTCGCCCATCCCGAGGATCCTGCCGGCCATGCGGTCGGGGTAGAACGGCTCGAGGTCATCGGGCTTCTCGCCCGTACCGACGAAATAGACGGGCTTGCCGGTCACCGCGGTGATCGAGAGGGCGGCGCCGCCGCGGGAGTCGCCATCGAGCTTGGTGAGGATGAACCCGGTGGTATCGACTTCGCGCATGAACTCGCGCGCCTGGATCACCGCGTCTTGACCGGTCATCGCATCGCACGCCATCAGGACGTGGTGCGGTTTCGTCACCTCCCGGATGCGGCGCGCCTGCTTCATCATCTCGGCGTCGACGTGCAGGCGGCCCGCGGTGTCGATGATCACCACGTCGGCGTCCTGGCGCTCGGCCTCCTTCAGCGAGGCCTTCGCGACCTTGATCGGATCCTTGCCGTCGGACACGACCGGGACCCCGATCTCACGGCCGAGGGTGCGCAGCTGCTCGATCGCGGCGGGTCGTTCGAGGTCTGCGGCCACGAGCAGCGGGCGCCGGCCCTGCTTCTTCAGCATCCTCGCGAGCTTCGCGCAGGCCGTCGTCTTGCCCGATCCCTGGACGCCGGCTATCAGGATCACGACCGGACGCGTAGGCCCGAGGTCGAAGGGGCGCTGTTCGCCGCCCATCGTCGCGGTGAGCTCCTCGTCGACGACCCTCACGACCTGCTGGCCGGGCGTCAGGCTCCGCATCACCTCTTCCGACATCGCCCGCTCGCGGACCCGCGCGAGGAAGCCGTCGGCGACCTCGACAGCCACGTCCGCCTCGAGGAGGGCGGTCCGCATGTCGGCCAAGGCGTTGTCCACCTGCTTGGGATGGAGCTTGCCTTTGGACCGAAGCTTCTTGAAGGTGGCGTCGAGTCGGTCGGTCAGGGTGTCGAACATGGCCTTCCGGGGTTACCCGGAGGATCCGGGCTCAAGCGTAAGATTCTACCGGGACGAGGGGGGGCCGAGGCGATGGGTGATCAGCAGCTGCGAGACCTGGATATCGTCGCGGTCACGAGCCACGAGATGCGGTCGCCCCTCGCGGCGATCCGCGGCTTCGTCGATACCCTTAGGCGGCGCCGGCACTCGATGGACGACGATCAGGTCGAGGAGTTCCTCACCGTGATCGCGTCGCAGGCGGACCGGCTCACGCGGCTCGTCGACGACTTGCTCGTGCTGGCCGGCCTCGATGCCGGCGGCATCAAGGTCGCCGTCGAGCCGGTGCTGCTCGTGCCATTCCTCGAGTCCGTCCTGGCAGAGCAGCCCGTTGGCGAAGGCCGCGTCGCGCTCAGCGTCTCGGCTGAGGCGCCCGCGACGATCGAGACCGACCCCTTGCGCCTGCACCAGATCGTGGCCAACCTCCTGGCGAACGCGCTGAAGTACTCCTCGCAGGATCAGCCCATCGCGTTGACGGTTGGGTCCGAGAGCGATCGCCTCGTGCTCGAGGTCAGCGACCGAGGACCGGGGATCCCTCTCCTCGAGCTCGATCGGATCTTCGAGCCCTACTACCGGACCGCCGAGGGACGCGCCGCGGCCGACGGCTTCGGTCTGGGGCTCTCGATCACGCGGCGGCTCGCCGAAGCCCTCGGCGGGCAACTGACCGTCACCTCGGTCGTCGGCGAGGGGTCGAGCTTTCGGCTCAGTCTGCCCGCGACGCCAGCACGCGTTCCACGGTCTTGAGCAAGGTGATGGGGCTGAACGGCTTCGTGAAGTACTCGTCGGCGCCCATCGCGAGCGCCGCTTCCCGCCCCTCCTCGCCGTCGGCGGTCACGATGATCACGCGCACGCCTTCGGTGGCAGGGTCGGCTTTCACGGCGCTCAGGACCTCGGCCCCGCTCGTTCCGGGGATGTGCAGGTCCAAGAAGACGAGGTCGGGGACGTCCTGACGGATCCGCTCGAGCGCCGAAGGGCCGTCGGCCGCCTCGGAGATCTCGAAGCCCTCCCCCTCGAGCACGAGCCGCATCGCCTCGCGCATCGTCGGGTGGTCCTCCACGATCAGGATGCGGGCGGCCTCCATCGCGGGTCAGCCCGCCATGAGTCGCTCGGCGAACGCGCGCGCCTCGAACGGCCGCAGATCGTCAGGACCCTCGCCCACGCCGACGAACTGCACCGGGACGCCGAGTTCCTCTCGCACCTGCAGGACGACCCCGCCCTTGGCCGAGCCGTCGGTCTTCGTGAGCACCACGCCGGTCACCTGGACGGCCTCGGTGAACGCGCGAGCTTGGGCGATACCGTTCTGACCGGTCTGGGCATCGAGGACGAGCAGCGTCTCGTCCACCTGCGCGCCCGCCTTCTCGATCACGCGCTTGACCTTCGCCAGCTCATCCATCAGGGGGGCCTTCGTGTGGAGGCGTCCGGCGGTGTCGACGATCAGCACGTCAGCGCCCCGCGCGGTCGCGGACTTCACGGCGTCGAAGGCAACCGCGCCGGGGTCGGCGCCACGCTCTTGACTCACGAGGTGCGCCCCCGCTCGCTTGGCCCAGACCTCGAGCTGTTCGCCGGCCGCGGCCCTGAACGTGTCGCTCGCGGCTAGGCTCACCTGATACCCCTCGTGCGCCAGGCGTTTCGCGAGACGCCCGATCGTGGTGGTCTTGCCGGTCCCGTTCACGCCCACGACCAGGATCACTCCGAGGCGCCCTTGTGGCAGGTGAAGCGCCTCGTCCTCCCCGAGTATCGCCACGATCTCGTCTTCGAGCAGCGTCACGGGGTTCGCGCCGTGCCTGTAGTCGGCCTTGATCCGCGCCACCAGGTCGCGCGATCCCTTCGGGCCGATGTCGGCGCGAAGCAGGAGGTCCTCGAGGTCCTTCCACGTGTCGTCGCCCGTGCCGTGGTGAAAGAGGGCCTTGACCTTCGCACCGAGCCCTTCGTGGTGGAATCCCCCGCCCGAGGGGCCGGGCTCTTCGGGCGCGCGGACGGGACGCCGGTCGGCCGGGTGCTCGAGCACCGGAGCACGGGTGTGCCCGGGGCCCGTATGCATCTCGCGCTCCATCTCGCGGAGCTCGCTCCCCCGACGCCGGAAGACCGTGAACCCGGCCACCACGAGCACGAGCGCGAGGATCGCGAAGATGCCGACGTACAGGGCCATGGCGGAGAGGCTAGCCGACCGGCTGGTCGTGCGGCACGTCGAGGACGAGCGGCTCGTCGTCGGCGGAAGACTGCAGGGCGTGTGCGGCTTCGAAGCGCTCCTGGTCGGCCTCGGCGCGCGCGGCTTCCTCGATGGCGAGCTGCGGCTGCTCCAGCCGCTGGCAGACGATCTTCGTGGTGCCGTCCTTGTTGAGCGAGACCCCGTACATCATGCCGGCGATCTCCATCGTGCGCTTCTGGTGCGTAACGATCAGGACCTGGGACTCGCTCGAGAAGCCCTCCACCAGGCGCAGGAACCTGTGCAGGTTCACGTCGTCGAGCGCGGGCTCCACCTCGTCCATCAGGTAGAACGGAGACGGACGCGCGGTGAAGATCGCGAACAGGAACGCGAGCGCGGTGAGCGATCGCTCGCCTCCCGAGAGGAGCGAGATCCGCTTGACGCGCTTGCGACCCGGGCTCGCCTCGATCTCGATCCCGCTCGTGAGCGGCTCGGCGGGATCGGTGAGGACCAGGCGGCCTTCGCCGCCAGGGAACAGTTCGGCGATCAGCCGCTCGAACTGCGTCGCGACGTCGCGATAGGCGGTCGTGAACGTCTCCGTGATCTCCTGATCGACCCGGGCCACGACCTCGAGCAGGTCCCGCCGTGCCTTGCGCACGTCGTCGAGCTCGCGCGCCATGAAGTCGTGGCGCTCCTGCAACGCTTCGAACTCACCGGTGGCCAGCAGGTTCACCCGGCCGAGCAGAGCGAGACGCCGCTGCACGAGCTCGGAACGCTTCTCCAGCGTCTCTACCGATTCCTCGTCGCCGAGCGACGCCACCTGCGCATCGGGATCGGTCTGGTGACCCTCTCGCAAGAGGCGCTCGGCTTCCTTGATCCGGCGCTCGATGTCGCCCCGCGTCCGGTCTTCGTCCTCGTAGCGCTCGCGGAGCTGGTCGAGCTCGGTGGACGCGTCGCGCCACGACTTGTTCACGGCGGCCTCGCGCTCTGCTTCGGCGCGCTCGGCCTCGGCGGCCCGGTCCCGCGCCTCGGCGGCGGCGGTGGCGGCCTCGTCGGCGCGCGAGGCGGCAGCCTCGGTCTCGGCGCGAGCCTGTTCGGCGGCCTCGACCTCGGCGCGGAGCTGCATCGGGTCGTGGGCCGCGAGCACGTCGCGCTCCGCCCGCAGCTGGTAGATCCTGGCGTCGGACGTGCCGCGGTCGCGCCGGAGCGTCTCGACGGTCACGCGGTGCTGGACCGGAGGCTGCGGCGTCGGCGGAAGGTCGGGGATCGCTTCGGTCGAGACCGGGCCGAGGGCGGCGAGCCGGTCACGTGCCGAGGCGGCGGTCTCGTCGAGCGCCGTCAGGCGCAGTTGAACGAGCTCTTCTTCCTTGCGCATCCCGCTGAGGTCGCGCTCGAGGAGGCTCATACGCTCCGCCGTCGCCGTGATCTCGGCGTCTGCGCCTTCGATCTGTTCGCGAAGGTAATCGATCTCGCCCGCGATCTCGCCGAGGCGCTCCTGCTTGGGGCGAAGGCCGTTCAGCGTGGCCGACAGGTCGTGCGCGACCACCTGGAGCTCCGCCCGGATCTCGCGTGCGCGTGCGTCGGCTTCCTTCGCCGTGTGGATGACCGCCGGGCCCACGAGCACGCCGTCGGGCGTCACGAACGACGCCGTGGGGTACCCGATCTGCTTGGCGGCCGCCGCGACGATCGTATCGGCGAGATAGACGTCTCGCAGCACCGTGCTCACGATGCCTCGCGCCGACGGGTCGGCGTCGACGACACTCAGGAGCTTGCGCTCCTCCTTCAGCCCGAGCGGCACCGGCCCTCCGGCCGCGATCGCGAGGATCGCTCCGTCGCCGTCGGGGGCGTCGGCGAGCGCGCGGTCGCCGTCATCGTAGACCACTGCGTCGGCGAGGGGGCCGAGGGCGGCGACGAGGGCTCGCTCGAGGCCGGCCTCTACGCGGACGAGATCCTTCAGCAGGCCCACAGCGCGACCCTTGTGGGCGGCGAGGAATCGCGATCCGGCGGTCTCCTCGATGTCTCGGCGACGCGCCTCCAGGAGGTCGCGACGGTTCTCGTGGCGGCGGCGGATCTCGTCGAGCTCCTCGATCTTGGAGACGAGGCCGCGGCGCTCGGCCTCGAGCTGGGTCCGCTTCTCGCTCATCGGGCCCGACTGCTCGTCGAACGTCTCGATCTCGTGCTCGAACCCGTCGCGGCGAGCCCCGGCGTCAGCGATCTGTGCCCGCACCGTCTCGAGCGACGCGAGCAGGCGCTCGCGTTCGCGGTCGCCCGCGGCGACCGAGCGCTCGAGCGCCTCGACCTCGGCGCGGCGTCCGGCCGCCTCTTCGCCGGCCAGGCGGCGGACGTCCTCGATCCGGCGGCGCTCCTCTTCGGCGGCGCGGAAGTCGCGTTCGGCCGCCTCGAGCTCTCCCTCGCGGACCGCGAGCTCTTCGATCACGCGGGCCAGCTCAGTCTCCACCCGCTCCAAGTCCTCGTTGACGGTGTCGAGCCGCACCGCGCGTCCGACGTGCCCGGCGAGCTCCTCGCGGGCGTCGGTCTCGCGCGTGACCGCCGCCCGGAAGCGCTCCTGCGCCCCGGTCCGCTCGAACTGCGTCGACCTGAACGCCTGCTCGGCCTCGGCGAGCGCGCGCGCGACCGCCGCGCGCGCGTCGGCGGTCGTGAGCACGTCACCGTCGAGGGCGTCGAGTCGTGCCCGGGCGCTCGTGCGCCGTTCGAGGCCCTCGTCCCACCCGGCCTTTCGACGGTCGCGTTCTCGCAGCAGGGAGCGTAGCCGCGCGGCCGCCAGTTTTCGGGAGAGCTCCTCGGCTTCGGCGGAGAGCCGCTCGTGCTTGCTCGCCATCTCGGCCTGCTGCTGCAGCGGGCGGAGCTGACGGCGGAGCTCGGCGAGCACGTCTTGGAGCCTGAGGAGATCGTGATCGAGGCCGGCCAGCTTGCGTTCTGCGCGCTCCTTGCGGCGGCGATGCTTCGCGATCCCGGCCGCCTCCTCGATGTACTTGCGCCGGTCCTCGGGCTTGGCCAGGAGCACCTCTTCGAGCTGACCCTGGCCGACCACGGTGTGAAGCGCCCGTCCGATGCCGGTCTCGCTCAGCAGCTCCTGCACGTCGAGCAGGCGCACGACCTGCCCGTTGATCCGGTACTCGCTCTCGCCCGAGCGGAAGATCGTGCGCGATACCTCGATCTCGCTCATCGGCACGGGGATCTTGCCGGCGGTGTTGTCGATCACCAGCTTGACCTCGGCCATGCCGAGGGCGGGGCGCGATGGCGTGCCCGCGAAGATCACATCGGCCATGTGGCCGCCACGGAGCGCCCGGGCCCCCTGCTCCCCCAGGGCCCAACTGATCGCGTCGACGAGGTTCGACTTGCCCGATCCGTTGGGGCCCACGATGACCGAGACCCCGGGGACGAACTCGAGGACGTGCTTGTCCGCGAACGACTTGAATCCGCGGATCGTGATCGATCGGAGGAACATCGGGCGGATGCTAACAGGCTTGTGATTCGCTCGCCCGTAAGCGGCAGAGACGTGCCAGGGCCCCAGGTCAGCGGGGGTCTATCCGGTCACACGGAACGATTCCTCGCCCAGCGGTGACTCCTCCTCGAGCACGAGCGCGGTGACCGTCGCCCTGGGTGGGCCTTGCCGGCACCAGGCCACGATCGCCTCGACGTCGTCGGGAGGCCCCTCGAACGCCGCCTCGACCCGGCCGTCGACGAGGTTGCGGACCCACCCGCCCAGCCCCAGCGCGCGAGCGCGCTCGATGCAGGTCGCCCGATAGAACACGCCCTGCACCCGGCCGCTCGCGATCACGTGCACGCGTCGCCTTGCTTCCATACACCGAGTGTCTCGCACCCGGGGGTACGCTGGAGGATATGAGTGCATACGACGCGCGGACGGCGCTCATCGCGGTCGACGTCCAGAACGACTTCGCATCCCCCGATGGCAGCTTGTACGTCACGAGGGCCGAGGAGGCCGTGGCGGCGGTGGTCGAAGCGATCGCCGCCGCGCGCGTGGCCGGCGCGCTCGTCGTCTGCACGCAGGACTGGCATCCACCGGTCACCCCGCACTTCGAGAAGGACGGTGGGATCTGGCCTGCCCACTGCGTGGAAGACACTTGGGGTGCCGCGTTCCACCCGGACCTGCCCGCGGGGCTCGAGGCTGTCCGCAAGGGTGCCGATGGGCGTGACGGGTACTCGGGGTTCAGCGTTCGCGACCCGGCGACCGGCGAGACAACCCCGACCCCCCTCGTCGACGTCCTGCGCCGCCACGACATCGAGCGGCTCGTCGTGTGCGGCCTCGCCACCGACTACTGCGTGGTCGAGACCGTCGTCGACGCCCGGATGCTTGGGTATCCGGTGCACGTGCTCCTCGAGGGGATCCGGGCGGTCGACCTCGCCGAAGGCGACGGCATCCGGGCGATCGCCCGGATGCGCGAGGCCGGCGCCAAGTTCGACTGAGTCACGGCTCCGCGGGATCGGTCAGGACTGACACTGCGGGCAGAAGTACGAGCTGCGCTGGGAGATCTTCACGGACTGGATCGGCGTGCGGCACCGCCGGCATGGCAACCCGTCGCGCCCATACGCCTTCAGCTCGTGTTGATACTCGCCGGGCTTGCCGAACAGGTCCACGTAGGCCTCGTCCTCCAGCGTGGTACCCCGCAGTTTGATCGACTCCTGCAAGATCTCCTGGATCGCGCGGTAGAGCCGGCGCACCTCCTGTGACGACAGCGTGTCGCTCAGCCGGTCGAACCTGATGCCCGCGTGGAAGAGCACCTCGTCCGAGTAGATGTTGCCCAGACCGCTGATGAACTTCTGGTCCATCATCAGCGGCTTCATCTTCGCGCCGCGCTGCGCGAGGAGATACTGGAACGTGGCCCACGTGAACACCTGGTCGAGCGGGTCGATCGCCAGGTGCTGGAGCTCCTTGACCTTGCCGATCTCGTCGCTCGTGCTCACGAACAGCTCTCCGAACGTGCGGGGATCGATGAAGCGCAGATCGCCCCCCTGCTGGAACGTGAGCACCACGTGCGTGTGCGGCGCGACGACCACTCGGCCCGTGCCGCGCTGGAACCGGCCGCTCATCCCGAAGTGGGCGACCAGCACGTCGCCTCCGTCGAGGGCGAGCAGCAGATACTTGCCGCGGCGTTCGACCTTCGTGATCTTGTGCCCCGCGAGGCGGGACGTGAACTCCTTGCGGGTCTTGTGACGGCGGATCACCCGCATCGCGTTCTTGGATCCTTTGACCTCTGCGGTCTTGATGCGGCGACCGACGACGTCTTTCTCGAGGTCGCGCCGCATCGTTTCGACTTCAGGAAGCTCCACCCTGGTCCCCCCTCACGAGCCGGCCGCGCCGAACCGCTCGGACAATCGTCCGAACGCCTCCTGCGCGGCCCGCTGCTCAGCTTCCTTCTTGGAACGACCGATCCCGGTGCCGAGCGGCTCGCCGCTCAGGAACACCGTGGCCGTGAACTCCTTCTCGTGGTCGGGTCCCCGCTCCTCGATCCGATAGTCGGGCATCGAGCGGAGCGCCTGCGAGGCGAGCTCCTGCAGGATCGTCTTGTAGTCGCGGTCTCCCTCGCCGCGCACGTAGGCCTCCATGCGGGGAAGGAACAGTCGCTCGATCACCTCGCGAGCTGTGTCGAGGCCCAGGTCGAGGTAGATCGCCCCGAACACCGCCTCGAGCGAGTCGGCGAGGATGCTCGACTTGTCGCGGCCGCCGCTCTGCTCCTCGCCCTTGCCGAGCAGGACGAGCCGTCCTAGGCCCAGGCCACGGGACACGTCGGCGAGCGCCGACATGTTCACGATCGCCGCCCGGAGCTTGGCGAGCGAGCCTTCGGGCAGGTCCGGATAGGTCCGGTACGCCAGATCGGTAACGACCAGCCCGAGCACGGCGTCGCCCAGGAACTCGAGGCGCTCGTTCGTGACCGCACGACCCTGCTCGAACGCGAAGGACCGATGCGTGAGCGCGATCTCGCGGAGCTCCGGATCGACGAACGAGACCCCGAGCGCCCGATCCAGTGCCTCGACGGGCACCTCGACGGGAGCGGCGGTCACGTGCTTACTCGACCTCGACGGCCTGTCGGCCGGCGTAATAGCCGCAGTTGCCGCAGACGCGGTGCGGGATGGTCGGCTGCTTACATTGCGGGCACTCGCTGTAGGGCGGCACCTTCGCCTTCCAGTTGGCCGCGCGCTTATCGCCGCGCGTCTTGCTCTGCTTCTTCTTCGGGACGGCCATCGGGTCCTTTCCTTCCTCGGGTCAATGCTCCATCTGCTCGAACAGCTGCTCGAGCCCGGCCCAGCGCGGATCGGTGGAGGGGTGGTCGCCGGGGCACTCCCCCAGGTTGCGGTCGCCACCGCAGACCGGGCAGAGCCCAAGGCAGTCCGGGTTGTGCAGCGGCGAGAACGGCATCTCGACCCCGATCGCGTCGCGCACCATCTGCTCGGGCTCGATCGTGGCCTCGGGTCCGAGCGGGTAGTCGTCGGCATCATCGTCGGGCGCCGGAACGAACATCTCGTGCACCTCGACGTCGAACGGCTGGGCGAACTCTTGCAGGCAGCGCGCGCACCGCAGCGAGAAGTTGCCCCGGAGGTGGCCCGAGGCGAGTATCCCCTCGATCACGGACTCCAGCAGGAGCTCGCCCTCGATCGGGCGATCGTCGGGCACGCCGGCCAGCTCGCCGCTCAGGCCCTCGAGCGTGCCGCTGAGCACGACGCGGCGAGAGGCTCCGGGGTGGCCAACGAGGTCGTTGACCTCGATCGCGTCGATCGTCACGCCTAAGCCTCCTCGTCGAAGAAGGGAGTCTCGGCACGCCCGGGCTCACCCGTCGGCGTGAATTCCTGCTCTGCGGCAGAAGCCGGGTTCCGGAGGTGGTCCCGGCCGGCCTCCACCTGATCGAGGGTGCGGGCGAGGCCCTTGGTCGCGGCCTGCGACTCCTCGAGGATCTTGCGCAGGGCGATCTCGAACTGCGCGAGTTTGGCGTCGACGTAGTCCTCGGCCTCGGACTTCATCGCGCGCGCCTGGTCGTCGCTCTCGCCGAGCACGACCTCGGCCTGCTCGCGCGCCCGTTCGACGACCGCTTCCTTGCGAGCCATGCGCAGCTGCTCCTCGCGGGCCTGCTCGATCAGTTTGTCCCCTTCGGCGCGCGCCTTCGCGAGCAGATCCTCGCGGTCCTTGACGATCCACCGGGCCTGCTTGATCTCGTCGGGAAGGTCCTCCTGCATCTGACGCAGCAGCTCGAGCACCTCGTCCTTGTTGATCAGCACCGAGGACGACAGCGGCATCGACTTCGCCTCGCGGACGATGTCTTCGAGCTGTTGCAACCGGCCGGCCATGTCCATCACGCACGCGCTCCCATCCGCTCGCGAAGCCGCACGCTGACCGGCGCCGGCACGAGGCCCTCGACGTCGCCTCCGAAACGCGCCACCTCTTTGACCAGGGAAGACGACAGGAACGACCAAGACGGGTTCGTGGGCATGAAGAGCGTCTCCACCCCGCCGAGACGGTGATTCATCTGCGCCATCTGGATCTCGGATTCGTAGTCGGTCACGGCCCGCAGGCCCTTGACGATCACCGAGGGACCCCGCTGCGTGGCGAACTCCACGAGCAGGCCCTTGAAGGCCCCGACGGACACATTCTGCATGGCGCCGCAAGCCTCCTCGAGCATCGCGACCCGCTCCTCGACCGAGAACAGGGGCTGCTTGGACGGGTTCTCGAGGACGGCCACGACGACCTGGTCGAAAGTCGTGCTGGTGCGCCCGATGATGTCGAGATGGCCGTTGGTTACCGGGTCGAACGTTCCCGGACACAGGGCGGTCAGGCCCATCACGCCTCCTGGTCGGCTCGCCGGTACAGGGTCAGGATGCTGTCGCCGTAGCGGAGCTCCCTCGCAGCCGCCCATTGTAGCGGAACGACCGGAGCGGAACCCCTGGAACCCTTGGCGGCCCTCGTGAGCACCACCGTGAAGCCCGGAGCGAGCCGATCAGGGGCAGCGAGCGCCGCCAGCAGGTCGTCCATGGCGTCTCCCCCGACCTCGTACGGTGGGTCCATGACCACGAGATCCCATGGCGAGGCCCCTCGATGCCGGCGCATGAAGGCCAGCGCGTCACTGGTCACGACCTCGGCGCGATCATCACATCTGGTGCGCTGCAGATTATCTCGGATGGTGTCTCCGACACGGCGCGCCGCCTCGACGAAGGTGCAGCGCGCCGCTCCTCGCGAGAGCGCCTCGATCCCCACCGCGCCCGTCCCGGCGAACAGATCCAGCACCTGGGCGTCCGGGATCCGGTCGCCCAGGCTCGCGAAGAGCCCTTCTCGCGCTCGGTCGGCAAGGGGTCGCACGCCCGGGGGCACGGGAGCGAGCCGCGTCCCTTTTGCGGAGCCAGCCACGATTCGCATCGGCCAAGCCTAGCGGCGGAGGCCGGTCAGCTTCGGAAGAGCCAGTCGATCGAGCGCTCGAACCGGTGCCGGAGCTCGTCGAGGAGCTCGGGGTGCCGCTCCAGGTGCGGGTCCCCTTCGATCAGCGCGAAAGCCCGGGCGCGTGCGCGCTTGACGAGCTCGAAGTCCTCGGCCAGCCGGGCCAGGCGCAGGTCGGGCATCCCCGACTGCTTCGTGTCGAACAGCGTGCCCTCGCCCCGCAGACGCAGGTCCTCGTCGGCGAGCGCGAACCCGTCGGTCGTGCGCACCATCGCCGCCACCCGCGCGCGGGCCTCGAGGTTCTGCTCGTCGGACTCGTCGAACAAGATGCAGTAGCTGCGGTGCTCGCCACGCCCGATCCGTCCGCGGAGTTGGTGCAGCTGGGCCAGACCGAACCGCTCCGCGTTCTCGACGAGCATGACGGATGCGTTCGGCACGTCGACCCCCACCTCGATCACGGTGGTCGAGATCAACAGGTCGGCGTCGCCTCCACGGAACCGCTCCATGACCGCGTCCTTGTCCTTGGGGCGCATCCGCCCGTGGAGGAGATCGACCCGCAGCTGCGGGAACACTTCGGTGGCCAGCCGCTCGGCCTCGGTCTCGGCGGCCTTGACCTGGGAACGATTGCCCTCGTCGATCGCCGCGCAGACCACGAACCCCTGCCGGCCCTGGGCGATCTGCTCCCGCACGAGGTCATAGGCGGCCGCGCGCTCCAACACGGTCCGGGCCGCCCGCGTCTCGATCGGCTGCCGGCCCTGCGGCAGCTCGTCGAGGACCACGACGTCGAGATCTCCGTAGTAGGTCAACGCGAGGGTGCGCGGGATCGGGGTGGCGGTCATGATCAGCACGTCCGCCTCCCCGCCCTTGCGCTTGAGCGCCGTGCGCTGGTGGAGCCCGAACCGGTGCTGCTCGTCGACGACCGCCAATGACAGGTCGTGGAAGACCACGGCGTCCTGCACGAGCGCATGGGTGCCGATCACCAGGTCGACACCCCCATCCGCGACGCCTTCGAGGATGCGCTGGCGATCCTTGCCGGTCACCGCGGCCGTGAGCAGCGCCCACGTCATCGGGGGCTCGGGCCCGTCGACGTCAGACGCATCGACTCCGATCGCCTCGAGGAGGGACCCCTGACCGGCGGCAGCAGGGGCGTGGCTGCGGGCGCTCGCGAGCTCGAGGTACGGCATCGCGCCGACTCCCTCGAGGAGCGCGGCGACCGATCGCGCGTGCTGACCCGCGAGCACCTCGGTGGGCGCCATGATCGCGGCCTGATGGCCCGACTGGACCGCAGCGAGCGCCGCGTGGAGCGCGACGAGCGTCTTGCCAGCGCCCACGTCGCCCTGCAGCAGCACGTTCATCGGGCGGGGCATGGCCATCGCGGCGCCGATCTCGCCGATCGCACGGCTCTGAGCCTGCGTGGGCTCGAACGGGAGCGTCGCGAGGAGGCCCTCGGTGAGAGGACCGATGGGCTCGTGAGCCACGCCTTGCTCCTCGGCCTCCACCCGATGCTTGCGGAACGCCACGCCGAGCTCGAGGACGAAGAGCTCGTCGAACTTCAGGCGCTCGCGCGCGGCCGCGAGGGCGGTGTCGTCCTCGGGGAAGTGGATGTCGCGCAGGGCTCGGTCGTACGAGCCCAGGCGCTCCGCCGCGATCACGTCGGAGGGCATCGGATCGGCGACCGTGCCCAGGCGCTCGAACGCCCGGAACGTCAGCTCACGGATCGTGCGCGTCGTGATCCCTTCGGACGCGGGGTGCACCGGGGTGATGCGGCCCGTGTGGACCAGGTCGTCCCCGCCGCCGAGCACCTCCACCTCCTGGTTCGCGAGCTGGAGCCGCCCTTGGTACCGGGAGGCCACCCCAGAGACCGCGACCTCCATGCCCTCCTTGTAGAGGTTCGCGGCCCACGGCTGGTTGAAGAAGGTCAGGTCGAGGAGGCCCGAGCCATCGGCCAACGTCACCGTGACCATCGTCTGCTTGCGGCGGGTCAACCGCTTCGCGATCTTGCGTACGTGCGCGATCACCGTGACGTACTGACCGATCTTCATCCCGCGGATCGTCTGGACGTTCGAGCGATCGATGTATCTGCGGGGGTAGTGGTGCACGAGGTCGCCGACGGTCTGGATGTCGAAGGCGTCGCGAAGGACCTCCCACGCCACCTTCGCCGTCGATCCCTTTGGCCGTCCGCCGCCCTTGCGATGCGCGATCTTGTCGTCGATGTCGGCGATCAGGGACGCGAGCGTGAGCGGGGCCGGGGGAACGAGCGTCAGCGGCATCCAGGGCTCCACATCCGCCCCCGGTTCTACCATGACGGGGATGACGCTCCGCCGGACCCTCGCTGTGGCCGTCCTCGCGGCGGTCGTGTCTCTCGCCGCGTGCGGCGGGGGCGAGCCGACGGATCCCCTCGACGGGGTCCAGATACAACCCGCGATGGTCGTCACGCCCGTCCCCTCGTTGCCGGCCACGGTCTCCGAGCTGCCCGAGATGGACGTGGCCGGCTACGAGGCGCTCTTGACAGAGCTTCGCGGGACCCCCGTGGTCGTGAACTTCTGGGCGAGCTGGTGCGGCCCGTGCGAGGCCGAGGCGCCGCGGTTCGAGGCGGCCGCCGCCCGGTACGGCGATCGGGTCCAGTTCCTGGGCGTCGACATCCTCGACGACCGGGGGTCGGCCGCGGCATTCCTCGACAGGTACGGCCTGCAGTACCCCAACGTGTTCGATCCCACGGGGTCGACCCGGACCGCGCTCGGGAGCATCGGGCAGCCCGTGACGGTCTTCTACGACGCCCAGGGAAACCTGGTCGCCAAGGTCGACGGCGAGATCAGCGAGCCAGATCTGACCGCCAACCTGGAGGCGATCGCGCCCTGAGGTCGAGCACCGCGAGGCGTCTGGTAGCCTCGTCCGGCTATGGCAGCGAACTGTGACATCTGTGGCAAGAAGCCGTGGTTCGGCAAGTCGGTGACGTTCTCGCACAAGCGGAACAACCGCCGGTGGGACCCGAACATCCAGCGCCTGAGGGCGCTCGTGAACGGCACCCCCACGCGCGTGAACGCCTGCACGAGCTGCATCAAGGCCGGCAAGGTCACGCGCATCCCGCACGCCTGACCACGGCCCAGCCGCCTACGGGATCGACCAGAGCTGATCGACCGGCCCGATCCCGCCGCCTAACTCGAGGGCGTGCCTGACCGCCTCCGTCACGAACGCCTTCCCGGCTGCGACGGCGTCCGCGAGCGAGTCGCCGCGCGCCAGGTGCCCCGCGATCGCGGCGCTCAGGGTGCAGCCGGTCCCGTGCGTGTGGGGCGTCTCGATCCGCGGCGACGAGAGCCACACCTCCCCGCTTCGGTCGACGAGCAGATCCGCGGCCTCGCCCTCGAGATGACCCCCTTTAACGAGTACCGCGGCCGGCCCCATCGCCAGGATCGCCGCCGCCGCCCGGCGCATGTCGGCCTGTGTCTCGACGGCGAACCCCGCCAGGCCGGCGGCCTCGGGGAGGTTCGGCGTGACGAGAGTGGCGAGTGGCAGGATCCGCTCGCGCAGCGCGACGACGGCTTCGGGGGCGAGTAGCGCGTGCCCGTGCTTGCTCACGAACACGGGGTCCACCACGAGGTTGCCGATCCCGGTTTCGACGAGGGCGTCGGCGACCGCCTCGACCGTCGCGACATCGGCGAGCATCCCGGTCTTGGCGGCGTCGACCCCGATGTCGGTGGCCACCGCGCGGATCTGGTCGCCGACGAGTCTCGGCGAAAGGACCTCGTAACCCTCGACCCCGAGGGTGTTCTGCACGGTGACGGCGGTGATCGCGGTCATGCCGTAGACGCCCAGGGCGCTGAAGGTCTTGAGGTCGGCTTGGATCCCGGCCCCTCCACCGGAGTCGCTGCCCGCGATCGTGAGGGCGCGGGGCCGTCGCGGGGAGCTCACGCGAAGTGGTCCCAGCCGGTGGGGACGAGCGGCGCCTCGGCGCCCGACGCGTCTACGGTCGACAGGCCGAGATCGGCCTGCATCACGCCGATCTCGGTCAGGGCCACCCCGAACGCCTCGTCCAGCTCTGCGCGAGCTTGCGCCACCGCGCTCGCGTCGGCGAGGGTGACCAGCAACTCGTAGTCTTCGCCACCCCCGAGCGCGTCGTCGAGGGTGGCGGCGGGCCCGATCGGCACGTCGGCGAGACGCAGCTGCGCGCCGACGCCGCTCGCCGCACACAGCCGGGACAGGTCCAACGTGAGCCCGTCGCTGACGTCGATCATCGCGGTGGCGCCCACCCGCGCGAGCACTCCGGCTTCGCCGACGCGCGCGGTGGGCCGGACGTGCCGCATGATCGCGGCGCGCTCCTCGTCGGTGGGCGGCGTGCGACCGGTCGAGAGCCGAAGCCCCGCCGCGGAGGCGCCGAGGGTACCTGTCACCGCGATCCGGTGGCCCGGCCGCGCGCCGCCGCGGGTGACGGCACGCCCCGGCGCGACCTCGCCGGTCACCGTGACCGCCACCGTGATACCCGGACCGTGGGCGAGGTTGCCGCCCACCAGGGAGAGGGCGTGTTCGTCGCATGCCTCACGCATGCCGCCGAACAGCTCCATGACCCATGCCGCCCCAACCGCATCGGAGAGCGTCAGCGCGCAGAGCGCATGCCGGGGCGACGCGCCCATCGCCGCCACGTCGCTGACGTTGACCACGATCGCCTTGTAGCCGATGTCGCGAGCCGACGACGTCGACAGGGAGAAATGCGAGCCCTCCACGAGCGCGTCGGTCGTGAGGACGAGCTCACCCGAGCCCGGGGTCACGATCGCGGCGTCGTCGCCCACGCCCACCACGACGTCGGGGCCGGCGCCCGAGAGCACCCGGCCGATCGCCGCGAGGAGTTCCTGTTCCGAGACGTCCACACCGTTGTCCGTTCCGTATAGCGAGATCGCGGCCGGCTGGGCCGCACGTGGCCCGGGGCGCGAGAGGGCGTTCGGTAGACTCTAGACGTACTCCGGATTGTCCAAACGTGGCCCTGTGCCGCGTTCCCTCGCAAGGAGGCCCACGGTGGCACAGGTCCATGTCAACCCCACGCCCGAGGAGCTGCGGGCGTTCACCGAGGAGATGCCCGAGACCCGCGTCTCAGAGTTCGGGAACACCAATACCCAGACGAAGGTGCTCTCGCGGAGCGCCGCCAGCACCTACGTCGTCGACCGGCCTTCCAGCGGCAAGACGATGTCGCGCGAGGACTACGACACGGTCGCCTCGATACAGGACGCCTACATCGCCGACCACGACATGATCCAGATCGACGGCTACATCGGCAACGATCCCCGGATGCGCACCGCCGCGCGCCTCCTGATGGAGAAGCGCTACGCCAACATCGCCGGCATGCAGCAGAAGCTCTACTTCGAGCGGAGCGACGGCGCCGAACCCGAGGTCCAAGTGATCTACACCCCCGGCCTGCTGGCGCCCGGCTACCCCGACGACCGGCTGATCGCGGTCGACCTCGAGGCCAACGTCACGCGCGTCCTCAACTCCGACTACTTCGGCGAGTCGAAGAAGGGCGGCCTGCGGATGTGGAACAACATCGTGTACGACAAGGGTGGCCTGGCGCTGCACTCCGGCCTCAAAGTGATCCCGACCCCGCACGGTGACAAGGTCTTCATGATCCTGGGCCTGTCGGGCACGGGGAAGACGACCACGACGTTCACCACCCAGAACGGCTCGAACCCGATCCAGGACGACTTCGTCGGCCTGATGCCGGGCGGCAAGGCCTACGGCACCGAGAACGGCTGCTTCGCCAAGACGTTCGGCCTCGACTCCGACTTCGAGCCCTCGATCCACGGGGCGGTGGTCAAGCCCACGGCGTACCTCGAGAACGTCTCGATGGACGACGCGGGCAAGGTGGACTTCTTCAACGAGCACTACACCAAGAATGGGCGCGCGGTCTTCGAGATGGCCGACCTCATGTCGTTCGAAGACGCCCAGAACGTGGGCGCCGTCGATTACCTGCTCATCCTCAACCGCAACGAGAACATCATCCCCGGCGTGGCCCGGCTGAACAGCGAGCAGGCGGCCGCCTACTTCATGCTGGGCGAGACCACGGGCACCGCCGCAGGGGGTGCCGCGGAAGAGGGCAAGTTCCTGCGGGTGCCGGGGACGAACCCGTTCTTCCCGCTCCCCCACGGCTTCCAGGGCAACCGGATGCTCGAGCTGCTGGCCTCGCACCCGATCGAGACTTACCTGCTGAACACCGGCCGCGTCGGGGGCAAGGATGGCGACGACCGCTCGAAGAAGGTGAAGATCCCGCACACGTCCGCATGCGTGAAAGGCATCGCCGAGCAGACCATCACCTGGGATAGCGACCCCGACTTCGGATACCAGGTGGCGAGCGCGGTGCCGGGATTCGACGACGCGGAGCTCCTGCAGCCTCGCGCGCTGTACGAGCGCCAAGGGCGCAGCGACGAATACGAGGCCATCGTGGAGCGCCTCAAGGCCGAGCGCGTCGCGCGCCTCCAAGAGTTCCCCGAGCTGTCCGAGGACATCATCAAAGCCGTCGGCTAGGCAGACGCCAGACGCACCACGAGGGCGGGGTGCCCCTAGCCCCCGCCCTTCAGGAGAGAGGCCTGCCGTTAGGCGGTCACGTCGCGGCGCCGGAACCCCCACAGCGCCAAGCCGAGGCATACAGCCGTATAGGCCGCGCTGATGACCAACCCGCCGCGCATCTGACCCCAGTCGACCGGGAACCGGAAGAGCCCGGTGAAGCCGAGCCATCCGTAGGTCGGCAGGTACGCGTGGATCACGTCCAAGCTCGGGATCTGCCCCAGGATCTGGCTCGCGATCGCGATCACGATCGTAGCCACGGCCGCCCCCGGGCCTGAGTCGGTGCGCGTCGAGATCAACAGGCCGATGCTCGCGAGCCCCGAGAGCGCGAGCACCATGTACGCCCCGCTGCCCACGATCCGCAAGAGCCCTGCACCCACCGACAGCGAGGTCCCCGACAGCGTGGGCATCGGCCCCAGCCCGAAGACCACGGCGCCGGCCACGACCCCGCTCACGATCGTGACCGCCACGAGCACCCCGAGCAGCGCGATCGCCGAGGCGTACTTCGAGAGCACGAGCCGTGTCCGCCCGACCGGGCGCAGGAGGAGGTAGCGGAGGGTGCCTCCCTGCGCCTCGCCGGCGATCGCGTCGCCCGCGAACAGGCCGGTCGCGAGCGGCAGGAAGAACGGCTGAACGACGGCGAGCGCGGTCAGGGCGGCGTACAGCCCGTTCGTCGCGATCTGGAACAGGAACGGCGGGGCGTCCTCGGCCACGCCCGGCTGCGGCGGCGAGACCCTGATCGCGAACACGATCACGACGGGGATCCCCCCGATCGCCGCGGCCAGGAGCCATGTGCGCCACCGTCGCGCGGCCTTGAGCAGCTCAACGCGGAACATCGGCGCCCTCCACGAGGTGCAGGAAGACGTCTTCAAGGGTGTCGCGGTGGGGCGCCAGCGCGCCGACCCTGACCCCCGCGGCGACCAGGGCGGCGTTCAGATCGGCCGGCTCCACCCCGTCCAGAGAGATCGTGAGCGAGCCCGGCCCCTGGCTCGGCCCGTCCGCATCGATCGCCACCCCCGCGAGCGCGAGGGCGGCCGCGCGGGCACGGGCGAGGTCGTCGACCTCCACGCGCACGCGGTCGGCGGCGCCCCGCAGCGACCCGGGCGGACCCTCGGCCACGAGACTGCCGCTCGCCATCACGCCCACCCGGTCGCACATCGCCTCGACCTCCGACAGGAGGTGGCTCGAGACGATGATCGTGATCCCTTCGTCGGCGAGCCGGCGCAGGAGCAGCCGCATCTCCCGCATCCCGGTGGGGTCGAGACCGTTCGTCGGTTCGTCGAGCATCAGCAGATCGGGCGCTCCGACGAGCGCTTGCGCCAGGCCCAGGCGCTGCCGCATCCCTTGGCTGTACGCCTTCACCCGTTTGTCGGCCGCCGCCGTGAGGCCGACGACCGCGAGCGTGTCGTCGACGCGGCCGAGCCTGCGTCGGTTCTCCGCGCGATCGCGTCCGGCGCGCGCCACGTACTCCAGGTTCCGCCGCCCCGACAGGTATGGCCAGAACGCCGGCTCCTCGACGAGCGATCCCACCCGGGCGAGCGGCGCACGGTCCCGGGCCACCGGCTCCCCGAGCAGCTCGACCTCGCCCTCCGTCGGGAACACCAGCCCGAGCAGCATCCGGATCGTCGTCGTCTTTCCGGCGCCGTTCGGCCCAAGGAACCCGAACAGCTCGCCCCGTTCGACGGTCAGGTCGAGCGCGTCGACCGCCGCGTGGTCGCCGTAGCGCTTCGTGAGTCCCCGCGCGACGAGCGCGGTCACGGGATCAGGGCGGGGAACAGCCCGTCGGCGTCCCGTTCGAGCGTCGCCACGGGGACCGGGCCGATCAGCAACCACGTGTCCCCTCTGCGCTCGACGACGATCGCCGACATGAGGGGACCGGCGTACGGCACCAGGGCGCGCGCCGCCTCGGGCAGCCCTCCCGGCAACTTGACGGCGGCCCGCGCGGAGAACCCGGTACCGAAGGTGGTCACATCGCGGGCCGTGAAGCCGGCGCCCGGCGCCGACGCCGTAGCATCGTGCTCGCCGCCCCACGGCGACGTGGCTCGGGAGACCCTCGCGCCGTCGGGCGGGTCGAACGCGAACATCCCGGGATCGATCGCATCGAAGGACACCGTGTCGAAACCGATCTCCACGGCGGGATCTCCCGACGTCGTGGGCGTGACCGAGAACCGAAGTGGGAGCCGGCTCTCGGCGTCGATCGCCACCGCGACCCGCCCGATCAGGGTGGGCCCGGGCACCGGGGTGAGGACCAGGTCGTAGGCGGGCCGGCCGGCGACCTCCACCGTGCCCTCCACCGAGACCTCGGCGTAGGGCGCGAGCGCCTGCAGCGCGGACCCGGCCCAGCCGGTGAGATCGGCGCGCGTCGGCGCCGCGATGCCCGCCCACGCCGGCTCCGCGGAGCGTCCCGCCATGAGCGAGGTCAGATCGAGCCGCTTGGCCGCCATCCCGTTCGAATCCCAGAACCACGCCTCGTCGCGGTTCACGACCACGAGCTGCTCGGAGAGGTCGGTGACGCGGGCGACCCGCACCCCGTCGGGGGAACGCCACACCTTGAAGTGCTGCGTGCCCACGATCGCGGTGGCGAGGCCGCCGAGCCCGGACCCAGAGCCCCCCAGCGTGCCGGGGAGGTCGGGGAGCCCGGTGTCGATCCGGCTCGTGACATCACCTGAGATCGAGAAAGGGGTGGCGGCAGCCTCGATCGACGAGGCCAGGAGCTCCTGCGGAGCGATCGGCGGGAGCTCGGACGGCGCGCCGGCCCGGACCGCGGAGATCCCGACGGCCCCGAGCACGACGGTCGCCGCAAGGGCGATCGCCGTCAGGCGGGTACGCGCACGAGATGCCACGCACTCCTTGTATCACCGTTCCGCAGATCCGCCCGTTCCGCGACCGGCTCTCCGCAGGTTCTTCACACGCCTCGCGGCGGCCCGGCATCCGCGGCGTCGGCCGCCTCAACCGCATCGACCGGTCGTCGTCCCAGGAAGAACCCCGCGAGGAACTGCAGCACCAGGCAGCCGAGTACCACGAGCGGGTACCACCACGACCGCGCTCGGAACTCCTCGACGAACGCCCGGCCCGCCAACGTTGCCCCGCCGCCGAGCGGGTCGGGGTTCCGGGTGTTCGCCGACAAGGCGAAGAGCCCGGCGAGCGACCACCAGCTTCCGACACGACCGAGGACGAACGCCGCGAACAGGAGATGATCGGCGACCTCCGTGCCGTCGAACGGCCGGCGCATCCAATGCACGAGCGACCTGAGCCCCGCTAAGCCGAGCACGGCGGACGCCGCCCACTCGAGGCGATTCACGAGTCCAGCGCCGATCGAACGCGATCGTCGGAGACCTGGTCGAAGCGCTCGTACCACTCGCCCACCGAACCGAACCCAGAGGGCGTCTCGAGGAGGACGACCTCGTCGCATTCCGCGCCGAGCCGCACGAGCGCGTCGGGCGGTCCCACAGGCGCAGCGAAGAGCACCCGGCCGGCGCCGGCCGCCCTCGCCCAACGGAGCGCGGCGATCGCCGTGGCCCCCGTGGCCACGCCGTCGTCCACCACCACGACGGTGCGGCCCGAGAGATCGGGCGCCTGTCTGACCCGGCGGTAGGTCAAGGTCCGGCGGCTGATCTCGGCCTCGGCACGCGCGATCTCAGCGCTGAGGTAGTCGGCGTCGACGCCGAGGATACGCACCAGGCGATCGTCGAGCACCCGGACGCCCTGTGCGACGGCGCCGATGGCGAGCTCTGGGTTGCCGGGAGCACCGAGCTTGCGCGGCACCACCACGTCGAGCGGCGCCCCCAGAGCGGCCGCCACAGGCTGGGCGACCACCGCGCCGCCGCGCGGGATCGCGAGCACGACCACGGGACCGGCCACCCGGCCGAGCATCGCATCGGCCAGCCGGCGACCCGCGTCATCGCGATCGGTGAACACGGCTCGATGATGCCACGGGGCGTCGAGCCGGCCCGAGCCTGTCCGAGCCGGCCCGGGGCTATCGCTCGCCCGACGGGTCTCGCGTTGCGTCCTTGTCACGGGCGCGACTAGCATGGCGCCCTCACGAGCGCAGGAGGTTCCCGGTGGTGCACGCGTACATCCTCATCCAGACCGAGGTCGGCAAGGCGGCGGCGGTGGCCACCGAGGTCCGCGCGATCAGCGGCGTCGCCGAGGCCGAAGACGTGACCGGCCCCTACGACGTGATCGTGCGAGCCGAGGCGAAGACGGTCGATGACCTCGGCAAGCTGGTCGTCGCACGCATCCAGGCGGTGGAGGGCATCACGCGCACGCTGACCTGCCCGGTCGTGCATCTCTAGCACGCCCCCGCGTCAGCCTTCGAGCTCGCGGGCGATCGCGCTCTTGCCGCGCTCGAGGTCGTGCCGTTCCACGGCGAGGTCGAGGAGCCGCGCGATCAGATCCGGGTAGGAGAGGCCGCTCGCCTGCCAGAGCTTCGGGTACATCGAGATCGCCGTGAATCCCGGGATCGTGTTGATCTCGTTGATCCATAGGTCCTGGCCCGAGACGAAGAAATCGACCCGGGCCATCCCCCAGCAATCGATGGCGTGGAACGCCGTCACAGCCGCGCGTTGGACCCGATCCGACACCGCTGGCGGCAGATCCGCGGGGATCAACAGTCGGGCACCGTCGACATCGAGGTACTTCGCCTCGTAGTCGTAGAACTCGTGGCCCTGCGGCACGATCTCGCCGACGACCGAGGCCACCGGGTCGTCGTTGCCCAGCACCGCGCACTCGACCTCGCGGATCGGCGAGACGCCGCGCTCCACGACCGCCTTGCGCGAGTACCGGAACGCCTCGGCGAGCGCGGGACCGAACTCCTCGTGCCCGTGCGCCTTGGAGATGCCCACAGACGATCCGAGGTTCGCGGGCTTGACGAAGAGCGGAAAGCCGAGGGCCTCGGCGCGCGCCCCCACGCCCTCGGGATCTTCCTCCCACTCGGGCTCACGGACCACGGCCCAGGGCACGACCGGCAGGCCGGCGGCCTCGAACAGGACCTTCTGCACCGCCTTGTCCATGCCCACGGCGGAGCCCAGCACCCCCGCGCCCACGTAGGGCACGTCGGCGAGCTCGAGCAGCCCCTGGATCGCCCCATCCTCTCCCATAGGCCCGTGCAGCACCGGGAAGACCACGTCGATCGGCTCGCGGGTTCCGTCGGCGGCGACGATCGCACGCGAGGCACCCTCGGCCGAGAGCTCGACCGCAGTCCCCTCGGCGGCACCGATCGCGGGCATCCGTCCGGTCTCCGACGGCAGGGCGGGAGGCCCGGGCAGCAGATGCCAGCGGCCGTCCTTCGAGATCCCGATCGGGACGACCTCGGCGTGCGCGGGATCGAGCGCATCGATCACCGACCGCGCCGAGATGCACGAGATCTCGTGCTCGGCGGATCTTCCTCCGAAGAGCACCGCGACCCGGCGACGGCTCACACGCGCTCCAGAGCCTGCGCGAGATCGGCCACGAGATCGTCTGCATCCTCGATGCCGGCGCTCACGCGCACCAGGCCATCGGCGATGCCGACCGCGCGCCTCGCCTCCGGCGCCATCTGACGATGCGTGGTCGAGGCGGCGTGGCCCACCAGCGTGTGGGTGCCGCCCAGGCTCGTGGCCACCCATGCCAGCTCGAGCGCGTCGCAGAACGCCTGGCCACCGGCCACCCCGCCTGCGACCTCGACGGCGAACATCCCCCCGGCACCTCGGGGGAACTGCCGCGCCGCCAGGTCGTGCTGCGGGTGGGACGCGAGCCCGGGGTACCAGACCCGCTCGACCTTCGGGTGTGACTCCAGGAACGCGGCGAGTCGCATCGCGTTCTCGGTGTGGCGGTCCATCCGGAGCGCGAGGGTCATCAATCCGCGCAGACAGAGCCACGCCTCGAACGGCGCCATCGTGCCGCCGGTGTCGATCACCGTATCTCGCAGCCGCTCACGGCCCGCATCCGTGCAGCACACCACGCCGCCGATCAGATCGTGATGTCCGCCGATGTACTTCGTGGCGGAGTGCAGCACGAAGTCGAAGCCGTACGACGCCGGCGTGCAGAGGTAGGGCGAGGCGAACGTGTTGTCGACCGCGCTCGGAACACCGGCCTCGGCGCAGAGCGTGCCGAGCGAAGCGAGGTCGGCCACCGTGACGTTCGGGTTCGCGATCGTCTCGGTGTAGAAGAGCGCCGCGCCGGGGAGCGCCGCTCGCACCGCGTCGTGGTCGTGCGGGCTGACCATCGTCACCTCGACCCCGAACCGTGGGAGGAGCGACGTCGCGATCGAGTACGCGCCGCCGTAGAGCTCGTTGCTGATCACGACGCGATCCCCGGCGGCGACGTGCGATGTGAGCACGGTGTGCACGGCGGCCATCCCCGACGCGAATCCGAACGCCGTCTCGGTGCCCTCGAGCTCCGCAATCTGCGTCTCGAAGGCTTGCACGGTGGGGTTCCCGTAGCCGCGCGAGTAGGTGTATCCGGGGGCGCGGAACGCGATCGTCTCCGCGTACGCCTCGGAGTTCTCGAAGCGGTAGGTCGAGGTCTGGTAGATCGGGACACTTGGGGTGTCCTGATCGACCGCGGGCATCGCGCCGTGGACCGCCCTGGTCGTGAACCCGCGCCCGGCACCCATGGCGACCCAGCCTACCCGTCGTGCGACCAGCGCTCGGGGTACCGCGCTCGCAGGTCGAGCACCAGCTCGGTCAGCCGGTCGATCAGCTGGGCGGTCATCGCCTTCACGGCGTCGCGGTCCTGGGCATCGGCGCTACGTCCCGAGAAGTCGATCGGCTCCCCGACTCGGGTCCACACCGGGCGTCCGAACTTCAGGCTTCCCTTCCCCGATTTCTGCCAGACCGCCTGCGATCCCCAGCTCGCCAGCGGCACGATCGGCACGCCTGAGGACAGCGAGAGCCGAACCGCGCCGGTCTTGCCCTCCATGGGGAGGTGATCGGCGCGCTTCGTCACGGTGCCCTCGGGGTAGATCACGACGACCTCGCCCGCGGCGAGCGCCTCCTCGGCGAGCAGGAGCGGCGTCGCGTCGCCCGTGCCTCGCCGGACGGGGATCTGGTGCGCGCCGCGGAACGCAGCGCCCACCACGGGAACCTCGAACAGCTCCCCCTTGGCCAGGAACCTCGGCCGTCGGCCCGCCCGCATCACGGCGTCGGCGTTCGTCAGTGGATCGAGGTACGAGAGGTGGTTGCAGGCCACGATCGCCGGACCGCTCGACGGGATGTGCTCCAAACCCTCGATGCGCAGGTCGAACCAGAACCGCACCTGCGGGATCGTGACCGCCTTGGCGATCTGGTACCAGGGCTCCGCCAGCGGATCACACCTCCCCGTCGCCGCCGGGACCGATATCGTCGCGCGGACGGAACCGCGACATCGCCGCCCAGACCAGCGGGAGGAGGCCGGCCGCCGCGAGCAGCTTGAGGAGGTCGCCGATCACGAAGGGATACATCCCGAACTCCAGGCCCTTGGCCAGAGGCAGGTCGGCCGCCGCCATCAGCCACGGCACGCCCACCGCGTAGATCACCACGGAGCCCAGAAGCATCGCGCCGATCGCGCTGCCGAACGTGCGGTCCCAGCCGCGCCGCGAAAGCCAGCCGACGAGCCCCGCGCCGAGCGCGAACCCCCAGAGGTAGCCGCCCGTGACCGAGAGGGTGCGCAGCACCTCGGAACCACCGGCGTGCGCCCCGTTCTCGTCGGGTGCCAGGACCGGCAGCCCGGCCACCGCCATCGCGAGATACACCAGCACCGTGGTCGCACCGAGCCCCGGCCCGTACGCCGCGCCGACCAGCAGCACACCCAGCGTTTGCCCCGTGATCGGCACGGGCGTGAACGGCAGATGGATCGAGAGCTGGGCGAGCCCGCCGATCAACAGGCTTCCCGCGAGGGCGCACACGCCCTCGAACCCGAGCCGAGCGGCGGTCCTCGAGCGGGGCGGTGCGAGGGTCTGTGCGAGCGTGGACACCTGCGATCAGCCTCCCGGGATCGATGAAGCCGTGAGGTTACTACCCGCCGTCGGCTACCCTTGCGACCCGTGCGTGTGATCGCCCTTCCCGTGAAGTCGCTCGACGACGCCAAGACCCGGCTCGGCCCCGTGCTGGCGCCGATCGAGCGGGCTTCGCTCACGCTCGCGATGCTCGAGGACGTGATGGACGCCACTCAGGCGCTCGCCGGCTGGGAGACCTGGGTGATCTCGCCGGACGAGGCCGTGCTCGAGCTCGTGATGCAGCGTGGCGCCCATGCGATCGCCGAAGACGCGCCGCCACTCGGCACCGCGATCCGCCAGGTGGAGGAGGAGGCTTCCGCCCGGCGGGCCGAGACGCTCGCCGTCCTCCTTCCCGACACGCCGCTCGTCACGGCGGAGGCGCTGACCCGCGCGCTGCATACCCTCGGGCCCGTGGTGCTCGCCCCCTCGGCGGACGAGGGCGGCACGAATCTGCTGATCCGCAGGCCGCCGTCTGCGATCGGCGCGCGGTTCGGCCCCGACTCGTACCGGCGTCACCTGCAGGCGGCCGCCGAGGCCGACCTGCCCGCCTCGATCGTGCACCGCCACGAGCTGGCCTTCGACCTGGACCTGCCGGGCGATATCCTGACCGTGCTGGAGGCTCGGCGGGCCGGCCGGACGCTCGATGTCTGCCGGGAGCTCGAGCTTGGGTCGCGTATCGCGACCAGGACCTGAAGCCGAACCCGAACGAAGGAGCGCAGCGACGTGGCACAGGGAACGATCAAGGACTACGACGACGACACCAAGACGGGGGCGCTCCTGCAGGAGGATCGCGTCGAGGTGGCGATCGACCCTTCCTCGATCGGCGACCCGGCGATCCGGACGCTTCGGCTCGGGCAGCGCGTCAGGTACGAGGTCGAAGAGCTCGACGGCCAGCTCGTCGCCCGCGCGCTCGCGCTCGTGACGTTCGACTAGCCGCCGAGGCCGTCAGGGTTCGGCCTTGACGCGAGCACGTGTTCGCGGAACTCCTTGCCGGGTGTGAAGGCCGGCAGATCTCGCGCCGGCACCGTGATCGGGATGTCGGGCTTGCGTGGATTGCGCGCCACGCGCTCGTTCCGATGCTTGCGTTCGAACGTCCCGAAATCGGCGAGGGTGACCCGCTCCCCCCCTACGACGGAATCGCGGATCGAATCGATCGCCGCGTCGACGACGCGGCCCACGTCGGCCTTGCTCAACCCCGTCCGACGGGCAACCTCGGAGACCAATCCACCCTTGTTCATCGGCACTCCCTTCCCGGTCGTGCGGCGGGCCCACCGTAGCCTTCGGATCGGGTCGCGGTCAACCGGAAGCCGTGCGGTGAAGGCAGAGACAGGGTTCGCGGGGCGACGTGGGCACGGGAGCCTGTTACCATCGTCCGGCCGGTGGCCCGTGGTGTAACGGTAGCACGACTGCCTCTGGAGCAGTTAGTCTTGGTTCGAATCCAGGCGGGCCAGCAAACACCCTCTGACCAGCGGTTTCTCCCCTATCCTCCCCCGTTCGGCCAGGGGTTCAGGATCAGCGGCGGGATCGGTTCCTGCGAGAAATCGAAGTCTTCCGCGAGGTCGCCCAGGCGCCGCACGTCCTCCCGCACGGTGGGCCGCGAGTCGGGCCACCCGTCGGTGGCCGGGTCGATGCGGCTTCCGCCCAGGAACCGGTCCTCGATCAGCTTGAGGTAGGCGTCGTAGGACAGTGTCTGATGATCGATGCCTTGCTTCGCCCACGGGCTGATGAGGAGGCTGGGCACGCGGAGACCCCAGCCGTTCTCGTCGACCACGGGAGGCTCGACGTGGTCGTAGAAGCCGCCCCAGTCGTCCCACACGAGGAAGATCGCCGTGCGCATCCACTGCTCCCGTGGTCCCTGCATGACGGCGTTCACCACGTCGGTCACCCACGCCTGGCCGGTCCGGATGTCCTGCGGCGGATGCTCCGAGCCGTCCTTCATCGGCATCACCCACGACACCGACGGCAGCGTCCCCTCGGTGGCCGACTCGAAGAACTCCGTGTTGGGCCGAACGTTGTCGAGCTGTCCGGTCACATGCACGGTGCGGAATCCGGGGAGTGGGTTCTGGACGGGAGCGGTCTCGGTGCCGTTCAGCGGCCCGCACGGCGGCACGACGCACGTGCCCGGCCCCACGAAGTATCCCCAGCTGATGCCTTGCTGGTACAGCAGCCAGGTGATGTCGGCCCACACGTACGGGCGCGGCTCTCCCTGCCCGGGGCTCCAGATCTTGGACCCATCGGCGGCGTTGTGCCCGGGGAGCTCCAGGTTCGACGAGCAGGTCATCGGGTCGTTCAGGTCGGCGCACGTCGCCGACCACCCCGACACCAGGAACAGGTGGGCCGGCAGCGTCCACGAGTCGGTGGGGGCGAACATGCGGTCATGCAGGGTGTAGCGCTTCGCGTAGGCCCAGTAGTTCGGGATCTCCTGGGCCGTGTGGTACCCCATCACGTCGGGCTGCCCCTGCGGGCCGTCGGTCGCCTGCGGGCACGGGGGCATCTCGGGGTTGTGGTAGCAGTTGTTCTTGATGATCCGCAACGCGTTCACGTAGCCGTCCATCGACCCGCCGTCGATCGCGAGCTGCGACCCGTATCGGGAATGCGGCCCGCCCTGATCGAACGTGTTGCGGTCGTGGTACGGGGTCCGGCACGGCCCGAGTGGGTCGGGGATGCAGACATCGAAGGACCCGTCGGGGTTGCGTGGGATCCCGTCGGCGCCGGGGAACGTTCCGAAGTAGTGATCGAACGATCGGTTCTCCTGCACGATGAAGATCAGGTGGTCGA